>CAYWTI010000184.1:0-2887 GCA_964461175.1 uncultured Actinomycetes bacterium
GCACCGCGGCAACCGGCAGGTGATCATGATCACCGACGGCGAGCCCACCGCCCACCTGCGCGAGGACGGCCGGGCGTCGTTCTCCTACCCGCCGACGTACGAGACGATCCAGCAGACGCTGAGCGAGGTCAAGCGCTGCACCCGCGACCGGATCACGATCAACACCTTCATGCTCGAGCGCGGGCCGTACCTGACCGAGTTCATCAACCAGATGACCCGGATCAACAAGGGCCGCGCGTTCTTCGTCTCGCCGGACCGGCTGGGCGAGTACATACTGGTCGACTACGTGAGCGGCAAGCAGCGGCGCCGGGCGAGCTCGCGCAGCCGGGCGCGCATCGCTTAGCGTTAGAGAAACGTGCCCCGCCGCAACCTGAGTCCGGCCGCCCTGTACGAGCAGGCGATCCTGCGCCAGGAGGCGACCATCGTCTCCACCGGCGCCCTGACGGCCGAGACCGGGAAGCACACCGGCCGATCGCCGAAGGACAAGTTCTTCGTCAAAGAGCCGACGAGCCAGGAGGCCATCTGGTGGCACCCCGGCAACCAGGCGATCGGCTCTGACAGGTACGAGCGCCTGTTTCACAAGATGCAGGAGTTCATCGACACCCACGACGTCTTCACGCAGGACGTCTTCGCGTGCGCCGACCCTCGGTACCGGCTGCCGGTACGGGTGATCACCGAGTACGCCTGGCACAGCCTTTTCGCCCGCAACCTGTTCATCCGCCCGACCGCGGACGAGCTCATCGACTTCAAGCCCGACTTCACGGTCATATCGCTCCCGTCGGTGAAGGCCGACCCCGCGACGGACGGCACCCGCAGCGAGACGTTCATCCTCGTCAACCTCGGCCGCCGGACCGTGATCATCGGCGGCAGCGGCTACGCGGGCGAGATCAAAAAGTCCATCTTCACCGCCCTCAACTACCTGCTCCCCGCGCAGAACGTCTTTCCGATGCACTGCTCGGCGAACACGAGCCCGGACGGCTCGGACGTAGCCCTGTTCTTCGGTCTTTCCGGAACCGGCAAGACGACGCTCTCGGCCGAGCCGTCGCGGCGGCTCATCGGCGACGACGAGCACGGGTGGAGCGACCGCGGCGTGTTCAACTTCGAGGGCGGCTGCTACGCCAAGACGATCCGCATCCACAAGGAGTCGGAGCCCGAGATCTACACCGCGACGGAGAGCTTCGGCACGATCCTCGAGAACGTCGTGTTCGATCCGCGCACGCGCGTGCCGGACTATGACTCGGATGAGAAGACCGAGAACACCAGGGCCGCGTACCCCATCGACCTGATCCCAAACGCGGTGCTCGCCGGCACTGGGCAGCACCCGCACAACGTCCTGTTCCTTTCCGCCGACGCGTTCGGTGTCCTGCCGCCGGTGGCCCGTCTCGACGAGGAGCAGATCCGTTTCTATTTCCTGTCCGGCTACACGGCGAAGGTCGCGGGCACCGAGCGAGGCGTCACCGAGCCGGAGCCGATCTTCAGCACGTGTTTCGCGGCGCCGTTTCTCGTCCTGCCGCCGGAGCGCTACGCGGACATGCTCGTCGAGAGGGTCAAGCGCCACCACGCCGACGTGTGGATGCTGAACACCGGCTGGGTCGGCGGCCCGTACGGCGTCGGTGAGCGGATGTCGATCGCGCACACGCGAGGCATCGTGCGGGCTGTGCTTAGCGGAGAGCTCGCCGGCGTCGCCACACACGTCGACCCGGTCTTCGGCCTCCACATACCGAACCGCGTCCCGGGCGTGCCGCGGGAGGTCCTGGACACGCGCGACAGCTGGCCGAACGCCGAGGACTACGACCGTCAGGCGAAGAAGCTGCGCGATATGTTCGACAAGAACATCCACTCGATCGGCAAGAGCGCCTCGACCGCGGGCTAGCGGCGCCGGTTGCGTTAGTTGCGGGTCGCGATCATCGGGAGCAGGCATTTCGCCGCGCCCGCGCGCGTCACCGAGTACGTGAAGTCGCTGCCGAAGGGCTCATCGGTGCTCACGGGCAGCGCGAGCGGGGTCGACGCTGCGGTGACGAAGGCGGCGCGCGAGCTCGGCCTCCCGCTGCAGGTCCTGCCCGCGTCGTTCGACGAGCTCGCCGACCCCGCCAAGGCGCAGGCGCGCAACCAGCGCCTGGTCGACGCGTGCGATGTGCTGGTCGCGTTCTGGGATGGTGCGTCGAAGGGGACGCGCGAGACGGTGGATCGCGCGCTCGATTCGGGCAAAGAGGTCCACGTTTTCGTCGCCTAAGATGCGTGTCATGGCGGTTGCCATCGCCGTGAAAGTCCGATTTTTCGCCAGGCTGCGCGAGCTCGCCGGCGTGGAAACGGAAGCGCTGCACGTGCAGCCGAACGCGACGCTGTCCGACGTGTACGCCGTGCTGCGCGGGATGCACGGCGCCCTGCCGGCAGAGACGGCGGTGCGCGCGGCGCTCAACCAGGAGTTCGCCGAGTGGTCCACGCGCGTGCGTGACGGCGACGAGGTCGCGTTCATCCCGCCCGTCAGCGGAGGCCGCTGATGCGCTACGACGTGACGACCGAGCCGCTCGACCAACGCGAGCTCGAAGGCGTGGTGACGCACGCCGGCGCCGGCGCGATCTGCACGTTCACCGGCATCGTGCGCGACAACTCGCGCGGCCAGTCGGTGACCCATCTCGACTACGAGGCCTACGCCGAGATGGCGGTGCCGCAGATGAAGAAGATCGGCGAGGAGATCAAGGAGCGGTGGCCGGACGCTCGCGTCGCCATGGCGCACCGCACCGGCCACCTCGAGATCGGGGAGGCGTCTGTTGTCGTGTGCGTGTCGGCGCCGCACCGCCACGACGCGATCGAGGCGTGCACCTGGGGGATCGACCGGCTCAAGGAGTCGGTGCCGATCTGGAAGAAGGAGCATGCCGTCGACGGC
>CAYWTI010000185.1:0-29264 GCA_964461175.1 uncultured Actinomycetes bacterium
ACACCTTCAGGAAAAGCCTCCAGCTCAGAGATCGCGGCAAGAAGCTTTTCCACTCCACCAGTCTACAAACATGCGTTCTAACAGTCCAGCAAATCATTGTAAATTAACATTGCCGCCTCGCCACCCAAGCGCCCCCACGCCCACCCCTTCACAGCCCGTCCCTTCTATAGCCATCCAGCCAAGCCTCGAAGGCAAAAAGCGTCCAGAGCTGCTTGCGGTTGTCACGCCGCCCAGCAAGGTGATCAGCCACCAAAGCCCCAACCACAGAGGAATCGAAGAACCCCTCCCTCCGCACCCTCTCCTCCGAAAGCACATCCAGCAACTGCCCCCGCAGCGGCCCCCGAAACCACTCCGCGACCGGAATCCCAAACCCCTTCTTCCGCCGCGACAACACCCGCGCCGGCAACACCCCCCGCAGCGCCCTCCGCAGCAGGTACTTCGACCGCCACCCCCTCAACTTCATCCCCAGCGGCAGCGCCGTCGCGTACTCCACCAGCTCGTTGTTGAGCAGCGGCACCCGCGCCTCCAACGACGCCATCATCGAAGCCCGGTCGAGCTTCACCAGGATGTCCCCCTCCAGGTACCCCCGCATGTCGAGCCGCAACACCTCGTTCAGCGGTTCGCCCACGCCGTCACCCGACTCCACCCCCCACCGCACCTCGCTCCCCAGCAGCGCCGCCCGCTCCTCGGGCGCGAACGACCCCATCCACCTCTGGTGCCGCTCGCCGACCGGGTACCGCGCCCCGCCCACAAACCTTTTCGCCCGAAAGTCGAACGACAGATTCCCCCGCGACACCGGTAGCCGCCTCACGAGCGGCTCCACCAGACCCCGCCGCAGCAAGGCCGGAGTCCGCATGTAGTACGACGCGAGCTTGTGCGCCTGCAGCGTCGGATAACCCGCGAAGAGCTCGTCCCCACCGTCCCCGCCCAGTGCCACCTTCACGTGCTCGCGCGTGAACGCAGACAGCAGGTACGTGGGGATGATCGACGCGTCGCCCAGCGGCTCATCCAGCAACGAGGACAGCCGCGGAATCAGACCGAGCATCATCGACGGCTCGAGCGTCAGCTCGCGATGCTCGGTGCCGAGGTGCCGCGCCACGAGCCGCGCGTACGACGACTCGTCGAAGGATCGCTCCGCAAACCCGACCGAGAACGTCTTCACGTCGCGGCCGAGCGACGTCATCATCGCCGCCACCGCGCTCGAGTCGATCCCGCCCGACAGGAACACCCCGAGCGGCACATCGCTGATCAGCTCGCGCCGCACCGACTCGCGCAGCACCTCGAGCAACCGCCCGGACTCGACCTCGATATCGCGTCCGCCGCCCTCGTCGGTGTTCAGCCGCGGCTCCCAGTAGTCCCCGACGACGGCGCGACGCTCCGCGACGTTGCACGCGAGCGTGCCCGCCGGCGGAAGCTTGAAAACGTCGCGCACCATCGTGGCCGGCGACGGAACGTACTCGCACGCGAGGTAGGCGTCGAGCGCGACCGGATCGACCCCGCGACGCAGGTTCGGTTCGCGCAGCAGCGCTTTCAGCTCGGAGGCGAAAACAAGGCGCGGACCGTCCCACGCCCAGTACAGGGGCTTGATGCCCATGCGATCGCGGGCGAGAAACAGCACGCCGGCGCGGCGGTCGTACACCGCAAACGCGAACATGCCGTTGAGGCGCGTGACCATCGCCTGGCCCCACTCCTCGTAGGCATGGACGAGGACCTCCGTATCCGACCGCGTGGCGAAGACATGGCCGCGCGCGGTCAGCTCGCCGCGCAGCTCCACATGGTTGTAGATCTCACCGTTCTGCACGACCCACGCGGTGCCGTCCTCGTTCGTGATCGGCTGGTGCCCGCCCTCGACGTCGATGATCGACAGCCGCCGCACGCCCAACGTGACGCCGTCGGCCTGCACGGTGCCCTCGTCGTCCGGGCCGCGGTGCACCATCGCCGCGCACATCCGCCCGACCAGCTCTCGCCCCGCGGCAGGGTCGCCACCCGCGACGCCGCAGATGCCGCACATCTAGCGCGTCCGGACGGCTTGTCTCCCGTCGTTGACTGCGTGCTGATGGTGCGGCGAGCGCTCGATGACCTCGCGCACGACGTAGGTCGGCTTCTGCTGCGACTCGTGGTACGTGCGGATCGAAAGCTCTGCGAGCAGGCCCATGAGGATGCACTGCATGCCGACGATGAAGAGCACGACCGAGAGAAGCAGCAGCGGATTGTCGTGCGCGTACACGTACGGCGGCAGGATCTTCTGCGCGATCACGACGATGGCCAGGACGACGGCCACCGCCCACACCGCGAACGCGGTGAAGCCGAAGAAGTACATCGGCTTGGTCGAGTAGCTGCCGAGCAGCTTGACGGTGATGAGGTCCAGCGCCACCCGCGACGTGCGCGAGAGCGAGTACTTCGACCGGCCGTACGTGCGCGGCCGGTGGTTCACGGGGATCTCGGTGATCCGCGCACCGACGACCGCCGAGTACACCGGGATGAACCGGTGCATCTCGCCGTAGAGCTTCACTCCCTCGATGACCTCGCGGCGGTAGGCCTTCAACGTGCATCCGAAGTCGCTGAGGCGCACGCCCGTCACGCGCGCGATCACCCAGTTCGCGATGCGCGACGGGATCACGCGCGAAGCCGCGTCGTGGCGGTCGCGCCGCCAGCCGCTGACGACGTCGTAGCCCTCGTCGATCTTCTCCAGCAGGTGCGGGATATCGTGCGGGTCGTTCTGCATATCGCCGTCCAGGAAGACCAGCACCGCCCCGCGGCTGTGGTCGATCCCCGCCTGGACCGCGGCCGTCTGGCCGAAGTTGCGCCGGAAGCTGACGACGCGCACGCGCCCGTCCCGCGAGGCGAGCTCGCCCAGCCGCTCGGTGCTGCCGTCGCTGCTGCCGTCGTCGATGTAGACGACCTCGAACGATGTGCCGAGCGTCGCCAGCACGCCCATGAGCTCGCGGTGAAGCGGCTCGACGCTGTCGACCTCGTTGTAGACCAGCACCACCACCGAAAGGTGTGGATTCTCCACCGCGGCCTGGCGGGCCATCGATCGGATTATCCCTTGCTAAGCTCCGGCCGATGGCTGTCGAAGCGGCCCAGGCCCGTGCCGTGCCGCGCGCCGAAACACGTGCGGAGGCGTGGTGGGTGTATCCCGCGGTCCCCCTGCTGGGGGCGGCGATCGCCTTCGCCTGGAGCATGCACGCGCAGCTGGAGCGCGCCTACGGCATGACCGCCCTGGCGTGGGACCTCGCCTACGACCAGCAGGTGGTCTGGGAGATCACGCAGGGCCACGGCTTCTACTCGAGCTTCGCGCGGGCGAACTTCCTCGGCATCCACCTCGAGCCGATCCTTCTCTTGCCCGCCGCCGTCGAAAAGCTCTGGCCGAGCCCGATCGTGCTCCTCATATTCGGCGCGGCCGGGCTGGCAGCCGCGGGGCCGGCCGCGTACTTCTTCTTCCGCGCCATCCTGCCCACCGACCGGCCCGCGTCGCGCTGGCTCGCCGTGGCTCTTGCCACGCCGGTGCCGTTCTGGGCCGCGACCCAGCAAGCGGCCGGCGACTTCTTCCACCCGGAGAACATGGCCCTCGCCTTCGCGCTGTTCGCGGCGTGGGCGGGCCTGCGCGGCCACCGGGTCGCGATGTGGATCCTGGCGATCCTGACCCTCAGCTGCAAGGAGGACCAGGTCTACACGATCGGCGTGCTCGCCCTGCTGATGAGGTCGTACGGAGCGCCCGCGGTCGCGAGGCATTGGCGCTTCATCCTCTATCTCGCGGGCGCGTGGTTCCTCATCGGCACCGGCCTCGTCCAGCAGCACTACCGCAACTACGGCTACACCGACATCGTCTACTACCGCTGGCTCATAGGCCTCAACCCGGACATCCCGGTCTCGCCGCTTGCCGTCGTCGAGGCGCTGGTCCGGCCTGGCGCGCTCGTGATGGTGGCGGGGGTGCTCGCCTCGCTCGCCGGCCTGCCCCTGTACGCACCGCGATGGCTGCTGCTCGTGCTGCCGCCGTACCTGGCGAACGTGCTGAGCGAGCACGTGCCGCAGAACGTGCTCGAGCTGCACTACGGGCTGCTGCTGCTGTATCCGATGATCGTCGCCGGAGGAGTCGGCGGCCGCAGGCTGCTGACCCGGCGCTCGATCTCTCCCGCGACCGCGCTCGCGGCGGCCGCGCCGGCGCTCGTGATCGGCTTTGTCGCGGGCACGCTGCCACCCTCGCTGAACGCGTCTCTCTACCTCTACACCAGGCCAAACGCGGTCGCGCAGCTGTCGCGCGCGGCCGCCGTGATCCCCGCCAACGCGCCGGTGAACGCCGACAGCGCGCTCGATGTCTGGATCGCCAACCGCGACCAGATCAACGACTTTCCCGACATGCTCGACCCGACGTGCTACGTCGTCATCGACAGGCAGGCGTACCTCGGCGGGCCGACGCACCTCGACGTCCGGCGGCAGCAGCTCGAGGCGCTGCCGACCAGCGGGCGCAGCCTCCTCTACGACGACGGTCGCTTCCAGGTGTGGAGCCCGATCGGGGAATGAGCCCGTAGGCTTAGGGGTCACCCATGGCGGTAGCCACCTCGGTTCGCGAGCGTCTCGACCGGCTGTTCTCGCAGCGGATCGCGATCTTCGACGGCTCGATGGGCGTGATGCTCCAGCACAAAGGGCTGAGCGACGCCGAGTTTCGCGGCGAGCGGTTCAGGAACCATCCCAAGCCGCTGCGGAACAACAGCGATGTGCTCTCGCTGACGCAGCCCGAGCTCGTCAAGCAGGTCCACCGCGACTACATCGCGGCCGGCGCGGACATCATCACGACCAACACCTTCACCGCCACACGCGTGTCCCAGGCCGACTACGGGCTCGAGGACCACGTCTACGAGATGAACCTCGTGGGGGCGCGGCTCGCGCGCGAGGCGGCGGACGAGCACGAGGACCGCTTCGTCGCCGGCTCGCTCGGGCCGACGAACGTGACCCTGTCGCTCTCGCCGCGGGTCGACGACCCCTCGTACCGGGAGGTCACGTTCGACCAGCTGCGCGACGGTTACGCCGAAGCGGCGCGCGCGCTCAAAGAAGGCGGCGTCGACCTGTTGCTCATCGAGACGGTTTTCGACACGCTGAACGGCAAGGCGGCCATCGCGGCGGTGAAGGAGGTCGCCCCGGATCTCCCGCTGTTCGTCTCCGTGACGATCGTCGACCGCAGCGGCCGCAACCTCTCCGGGCAGACCGTCGAGGCTTTCTGGACGTCCGTCGAGCACGCGCAGCCGTTCGCCGCCGGCGTCAACTGCTCGCTCGGCGCAACCGAGATGCGGCCGTACGTCGAGGCGCTTTCGCGCATCGCGCCGGTGTACGTCATCTGCTACCCCAACGCCGGGCTGCCGAACGCGTTCGGCGGCTACGACGAGCAGCCGCCGACCACCAGCAAGCTGCTCAAGGAGTTCGCCGAGGCCGGCTTCCTCAACGCGGCGGGCGGGTGCTGCGGCACCGGACCCGAGCACATCCGGCAGATCAAGGAGGCCATGGCCGACCTGCCGCCGCGCGAGGTCCCGCACCGCCCGCGGCGGACGCGCTTCTCGGGCCTCGAGCCCTTCGAGATTGGCCCCGACTCCGGGTTCGTGGTCGTCGGCGAGCGCACCAACGTGACGGGCTCGGCGCGGTTCCGCCGCCTGATCGAGTCAGGCGACTTCTCGGGCGCGGTCCAGGTCGCTCTCGACCAGGTGCGCGGCGGGGCCAACTTGATCGACGTCAACATGGACGCCGATCTCCTCGACTCGGAGGCGGCGATGACGCGGTTCCTGAACCTCATCGCGACCGAGCCCGAGGTGGCCCGGCTCCCGATCATGGTCGACAGCTCGAAGTGGTCGGTGCTCGAGGCGGGGCTCAAGTGCCTTCAGGGCAAGGGCGTGTGCAACTCGATCAGCCTGAAGGAGGGCGAGGCGCCCTTCCTCGAGCACGCGCGCAAGGTTCGCGAGCTCGGCGCTGCGGTGGTGGTGATGGCCTTCGACGAGAAGGGCCAGGCGGACACCGTCGAGCGCAAGGTCTCGATCTGCAAGCGCGCGTACGACGTGCTCGTCGAGAAGGCGGGCTACGCGCCCGAGGACATCATCTTCGACCCGAACATCCTCGCCATCGCGACCGGCATGGAAGAGCACGCGCAGTACGCCAAGGCGTTCATAGAGGCCGCGCGGGAGATCAAGCGCGTGTGCCCGGGGTCACGCATCTCGGGCGGCGTGTCAAACCTTTCGTTCGCGTTCCGCGGCAACGACCGCGTGCGCGAGGCGATGCACTCGGCGTTCCTCTATCACGCGATCCGTGCCGGCCTCGACATGGGCATCGTCAACGCCGGCCAGCTCGTGGTCTACGAAGACATCCCCAAGGACCTGCTCGAGATGGTCGAGGACGTCATCTTCGACCGCCGCCCGGACGCGACCGAGCGCCTGGTCGAGTTCGCCAAGTCCGTGTCCGGCGAGGGCGCGAAGCGCGAGGTCGACCTGTCGTGGCGCGAGGGCTCGGTCGAGGAACGGTTGAAGTACGCCGTCCTCCACGGCGACGTCGAGTACATAGAGAAGGACGCGGAGGAGGCGCGCGTCAAGTACGGCCGGCCGCTGCTCGTGATCGAGGGGCCGCTGATGGACGGGATGAAGGTCGTCGGCGACCTGTTCGGCGCGGGCAAGATGTTCCTGCCCCAGGTGGTGAAAAGCGCGCGGGCGATGAAGCGCGCGGTCGCTTACCTGCAGCCGTTCATGGAGGCGGAGAAGGACGCAGGCGGCGCCCAGCACGTTCGGGGCAGGCTCGTGCTCGCGACGGTCAAAGGCGACGTGCACGACATCGGCAAGAACATCGTCGGGGTGGTGCTTGCCTGCAACAACTACGAGGTCCACGACCTTGGCGTCATGGTCCCGGCGGAAAAGATCCTGGACACCGCGGTGGAGCTGGGCGCCGACGTCGTCGGCCTGTCGGGCCTGATCACCCCATCGCTCGACGAGATGGTCACGGTCGCCAAGGAGATGACGCGGCGCGATTTCCGCATACCGCTCCTGATCGGCGGCGCGACGACGTCCAAGCAGCACACCGCGGTAAGGATCGCGCCCGCGTACGACGGCACGACCGTGCACGTGATCGACGCCTCACGCGTGATCGGCGTCGTCTCGGACCTCCTCGACGGCGAGCGCAAGCATCCATTCGAGCGCGACAACGCGGCGCTCCAGGAGAAGCTGCGCGCCCAGCACACCTCCTCGCGCCGGCCGCTGCTGACGCTCGAAGACTCGCGCGCGAAGCGCCTGCGCCTTCCGTTCATGGAGCTGCCGCCGCCGCCGTTCGCCGGCCGCAGGACCGTCGAGCCGGAGATCGCCACCCTCCGCGAGTACATCGACTGGACGTTCTTCTTCCACGCGTGGGAGCTGAAGGGCAAGTACCCGGCCATCCTCGACAGCCCGTCCCACGGTGCCGCGGCGCGCGAGCTGTTCGACCACGCGCAGGAGCTGCTCGACGAGATCCAGAAGAAGAGGTGGCTGCGCGCGAGCGGCGTTTACGGGTTCTGGCCGGCGCGCGCGGACGGCGACGACATCGCGCTCGAGAACGGCGTCCGATTTCCGATGCTGCGCCAGCAGGTCGACCACGGCGACGACAAGCCCTACCTCTCGCTCGCGGATTTCGTGGCGCCGGGCGGCGGCGACCACGTGGGGGCATTCGCCGTCACGGCCGGGCTGGGCGTCGACGAGCTCGCGGGGCGCTTCACCGCCGAGCACGACGACTACAGGGCGATCATGGTCAAGGCGCTGGCCGACCGGCTGGCCGAGGCGTTCGCGGAGTACCTGCACGAGGAGGTCCGTCGCTCGTGGTACGAGGCCGGCCCCAAGCTGGCGAGCGAGGACCTGATCGCCGAGCGGTACCGCGGCATCCGCCCGGCCTTCGGCTACCCGGCGTGCCCCGACCACTCGGAGAAGCAGACGCTGTTCTCGCTCCTCGACGCCCGGTCGATCGGCATGGAGCTGACTGAGAGCGGGGCGATGACGCCGACGGCGGCGGTGGCGGGGCTGTACTTCGCCCACCCGCAGTCGCGCTATTTCATGGTCGGGAAGATCGGCCGCGACCAGGTCGAGGACTACGCCCGGCGCAAGGGGATGACGGCGGCCGAGGTCGAGCGCTGGCTGCGCCCGAACCTCGCTTACGACTCCTGAAACCGGCCACTTGATTCGATTAGCGCGCCGCCTTAAGCTTCCGCCACCGCGTCGCCTGTCAGGGGAGGGAAGCGCCATGCTTAAGAAGCTCGCCATTTCGATCATTGCGGTCGTGCCGTTGCTTGCCGCCCAGGCACCGACGGCGGCCGCGTCCGGCACCGGAACGCTCTATGCCATGACGCGTTCCCAGAACCTGACGACGGTCAATCCCGCGACCGGCTCTTTGACTGTGCTGTCCAACCTGTTCCTCGCCGGCAGCGTGGATTCCCAGATGGTCAGTCTCGTCGCGAATCCGCTGGCCGGCAGGCTGTATGGGGAGAGATTCTCATTCGTGAACACGAGCTCCGGCTCTGTGTCCAAGACTGAGATCCTCACCATCAACGCGTCGACCGGCGGCGTCCTGAACAGCGTTCCAGGGAACTACACCGCGCTTGTGGTCGACCAATCGACCGGCGCGCTGTACGGGTTTGACCCGTCGAACAACCTCGTCAGGATCAACCCGAGCAGCGGCGCGACGACCAAGGTCGCGACGATCGGCACCTTCTGCGTCTGCATCTGGTCGGTCGACATCGACCCGAACAGCCACACGGTCTACGTCTCGTCCGAGGATATATCCGGCCTCACCGAAGACGCCACGACACAGCTCTTCACAGTCAACACGACGACTGGCGCGGTTTCGGCAGGTGTGCTTCTCGCGCAAACGGTTCGCGACATCGTTGTCGATCCTGCATCCGGGCAGGTCTTCGGCGTAGCCGAGTCTTTCACTCACGATCTCCTCAGCATCGATCCCAGCACAGGCGCCACAGAGGTCGTGGCAACGATCGTCCCGAGCGGCGACCCGAATCTCGGCGTGAATTTCGGGCTGGCCGCGGATGGAGCAACTCACACGGTGTTCGCCGATCTGGAAACGTTCGACACCACGACGGGTGACGTCTCGGATCAAGTCGTTTCGGTCCAGGATCAGACCGGCGCCGTCAACGTCGGGGTGAGCTCGTCCGATGCCATCACGGCGCTCGCGTTCGCGGGTCCGGCGGTGCCTATCACGCCCGACACGCTGAAGGCCGACGTCCAGAGCGCGCTTGCGTCAGGCGCCATCACCAAGGCGGGCGTCGCCAGCACTCTGCTCGACGATCTGAACGCCGCCCAGGCGGCACGAAATCGGGGCCAGTGCAAGACCGCCGCCAACATCTACCAGCAGTTCATCAGCGACGTCAACGCGCAGACCGGCAAGTCGATCGCGACTGCGACTGCGAGCAAACTCGTCAGCGAGGCGCAGTTCCTCCAGGTGAACTGCCCGTAGTTTGAACGGCTCTCTGCGGCTGCGCCAGAACCTCGTTTACCTTCTCCTGGCTTTCGTTAACCAGGCCGTTTTCGCCATGTCCTTCAGGCGGTGTTAAGGTCTTGCCCAACATTCCGGCCGCTTCGTTGGGAGGGGTTCGTACGTGAGATTGCATTCAGTTCGCCGCGGCATCTCGCTTTTTGCCCTGGTCGCAATCCCGGCGCTGTCGCTCGCCGGGCAGGCGACGCCCGCCGCCGCGTCGTCCACATCCGGCACCCTTTTCGGCCTCGGGCCGAGCTCGGTGCTGACGATCGATCCCGCCACAGGGGCGAGCTCGACGTTCGTCGATCTGCCCACGGTGGACGCGTTTCCCGGCGCGAGCTTCAGCAGCCTGACCTCAGACGCAGCCGGGCACCGGCTCTTCACGCAGCGGACGGTCTACGCGCAGCAGCCTGACGGCACCATCGGCGCGAGCTATCAGATCGTCACGGTTAACACCGCCGACGCGACCGCCGCCCCTTCCGTCAGCGCGGACCTGGCGTCCGGAGTGACGCAGCTCGGCTACGACCCGTCCTCGGGGACGCTCTATGGGCAGACGAACATGTATCCGTTCGAGCTGGTCAGCATCGATCCTTCGACCGGTGTCGAGACACACGTCGCCGATCTGCCTGGATTGCAGCCGCTGTTCATGGCGGTCGCGCCCGGCAAGCACACCATCTACGTGCCGATCGAGGACTTCAGCCAGTTCCCGCCGGTCAACACGATCGCGACGATCGACACGTCTACAGGCGCCGTGTCGCAAAGCCCGGCCATGGCTGCAGGCATCTTCGCCCTCGTGTACGACTCGGGCGCGCGCGCGCTCTATGGCAAGACGTTCTGCTGCCCCGCGAACATCGTCAAGGTGAACGCAGCGACCGGCGCGCAATCGACCGTGGCCTCGGGGCTGCCGATCGGCTCGGGCATCACCATCGACTCCACGACACACACGATCTTCATGACCGATGACGAGCTGGGCGCATTTGGCTTCAACCAGTTCATCGTCTCGGCGAGCGTCAAGACGGGCGCGGTCTCGACGAGCACCGGCGCCCTCCCCAGCGACACGTACGTGGGTTCGCTCGCGTTCCAGGGTGCGGCGATAACGCCGGACAGCATCATCGCGGACGTGAACAGCGCGGCGGCAAGCGGCGCGATCACCAATCCTGGCGTCGCGACATCGCTTGTCGCAGAGCTCGCGCAGGCGAAGGCCGCGCTCGGCCGCGGGAATTGCGCCGCGGCGGCGGGCATCTACAACGCGTTCATCCGTGACGTGAGCGCCCAGAGCGGCAAGGCGGTTTCGCCCGCGACCGCGAGCCAGCTCATCTCCGAGGCCCAATTCCTGGGCGGGAGCTGCTGATGACGAAGCTCGCGCGTCCCTAGAGCGCCGCGTGCGCGGCTAGGAACGCGTTCGGGTCGACGAACTTGTACGGGAAGGCGGGGAATCCCGAGCACGCGCCCGGAGGCAGGGCGCCGTTCCAGGCGTGCGATTCGAAGTCGCCTTTGAACACCGCGAAGTGGAAGTGCGTCCGTGACCCCATGTCGGCGATGTGGGCGATCACCTCGCCGCGCTTGACCTTCGTCCCCACCCCGATCCCATCTGCCGGCCACACGTGCCAGTACTGCGTGATCACGACGCCGAATGAGGTCGCGTGCCGGACCAGAATGCCGCCGCGGAACTGGGGGTCGGTGATGTAACCGATCACCACACCGTCCGCGGCCGCCTTCACCGGCTCGCCGACGCTCGCGACGATGTCGACGCCCGTGTGCAGCCATACGGCGCCGGACGGGCAGGCGCGCAGCGCCACGCCGTTGCAGTAACGCCACTCGCTGCCGAAGCCCAGGCAGTGTGGAGACCATGAGGCGAGCGGGCGCTGGAAGACGTCGCCGGGCTCGACCAGCGGCCCAGCCGCGGACGTGACGAGGTGCACTCCTGCCAGCAGGGCGGCGACCAGGGTCCGGATCAACGAGCGGCGGCGGCCTCGCGGATCGCCTGCCAGACGCGCATCGGATGCATCGGCATGTCGATATGCGTGACACCAAGATGCGAGACGGCGTCCACCACCGCGTTCTGGACCGCGGCGGTCGCGCCGATCGTGCCCGATTCGCCCACGCCCTTTGCCCCGAGCGGGTTGTGCGGCGTCGGCGTTTCGGTGTGCAGCGTCTCCACCGGCGGGATCTCGCCGATCGTGGGGATCGCGTAGTCGACAAGCGTCGCGGTCAGCGGGTTGCCGTCGGCGTCGTAGACGAACTCCTCGTACAGCGCCTGGCCGATCGCCTGCGCGATGCCGCCGTGCACCTGCCCGGCGACGAGCATGGGGTTCAGGATCGTGCCGCAGTCGTCGACCGCCACGTGGTGCACGAGCAGCGCGTCGCCCGTCTCGACGTCCACCTCCGCGATCGCGACGTGGCACCCGAACGGATATGTCTGATCGGGCTGGAAGAACTCGTGCTCGGCGACGAGGTCGGCCGTGCGCGCCAGGTCGGCGAGCGCGATCGCCGAACCGGGCACACCGCGCACGCCAAACGCGCCGCCGGGCAGCGCCTCGACGTCGGCGACGTCGACCTCGAGCCTGCGCGCGGCCTCCTCGCGCGCCTTCTCGACCACATCGATGCACGCGCCGCGGACCGCGGAGCCTCCGATCTGCAGCGAGCGCGAGCCGTACGTCCCGTCTCCCGTCGCCACCTCACCGGTGTCGGATGTGATCACGCGCACCGAGTCGGGCGCGACGCCGAGCACCGCGGACGCGATCTGCGTGTACGCGGTCTCGTGGCCCTGGCCGCTCGCCGTGGTCCCGGCGCGCACGGTGACAGCACCGTCCGCATCGACCCGCGCCGACGCGTACTCCATGGGCGTGAGCACGCCGGTCACCTCGACGTACAGGGACAGGCCGATCCCGAGCTGAAGGCGATCACCGCGCCGCCGCCGCTCGGCCTGCTCAGCGCGCAGGCGCTCGTACCCCGCTGCCTCCAGCGCGCGGTCGAGCACGGCGCCGTAGTCGCCGGAGTCGTACGTCACGCCGGTCGCGGTCGCGTACGGAAACGGCCCGCGAATGACATTGCGCCGTCGCAGCTCGGCAGGATCGATGCCCAGCTCGGCGGCGAGCATGTCCATCGCGCGTTCGATGAGCGACGTCGCCTCGGGCCGACCCGCGCCCCGATACGAGGACACCACGGTCGTGTTCGTGGCCGCGGCGGTCGCCTGGAAATGGACCTTCGGTATGGCGTACACGCCGCTGGACATCTGCCCCGTGTAGACGGCCAGGCCTGCGCCCTGCGCCGGGTACGCGCCGGCGTCCACCGTCACGTTCACCTCGAGCCCGGTCACGATCCCGTCGCGCGTCGCGCCGATCGCCACCTCCTGCACCTGGCCACGGCCGTGCGTCATCGCGACCAGGTTCTCGCTTCGGAACTCGAACCATGAGACAGCGCGCCGCAGGCGATGCGCGAGGGCGGCGACGATGCTCTGCTCCGGGTAGGTGGCGAGCTTCGCGCCAAACCCGCCGCCGACGTCGCGCGTGATGACGCGGATGCTCGACTCGGGGATGCCTGTCAGCTCGGCCATCTCCGCGCGCACGCGGAACGGCACCTGGGTCGAGGCCCAGACACAGATCCCCTCACCGTCCGGCGCGGCCACCACTGCGTTCGCCTCGATCGGCACAGCGGCCACGCGCTGGTTCACGAACGTGCCCCGGACGACGACGTCCGCGCCGGCAAGCGCATCGGGCTCGCCGATCTCGATGCCGGCCGCGATGTTGTCGCCCTTGCGCTCGTGGAGCACGGGCGCGCCCGGCGCGAGCGCGTGCTCCGGCCGGACCGCGGCCTCGAGCGGCGCGTACTCGACCAGGACCGAGGCCGCTGCGTCCTCCGCCCGGGCGAGCGAATCGGCGACCACGACGGCGACGGCGTCGCCGACGAAACGCACGACGCCGTCAGCGAGCGGAGGCCGGGCGAAGACGTCCAGGGATGGGAACTCCTGCGCCTTCAGGCCGAGGTCGGCGGCGACGCAGACCTCGACCACGCCCGGCATCGCCGCCGCCGCGGCGCGATCGACCGCGACGACGCGGGCGTGCGCGACTGGAGAGCGGACGAACACGGCGATAAGGCAGTCTCGCGGTCTGCCGTCGTCGGTGAACCTGCCGGCGCCTGTGATGAGGCGGGGGTCCTCTCGCCGCCTCACCTCTCCGCCGAGCATCCGCGTGACGGCCACGCCGGGGAGGGTATCAACTACTAGGGCGACGCTCCGCGCTACGCTCAGGGCGTGGTGCGCGCGCTCGACTCGAAGGCCGCCGCGGCGGGTGCGCAGGGTCGAGACTTCGTCGGCCAGGCGCTGGAGGTCATCCCTGTCGGGCGTGACGACGGCGGTCTTTTCTGGCTCAAGCCGCTGCACGCAGACTCGCTGCGCGTGGGCCTTCCGGCGAACGCGCGCCCGGCCGAGGTCGTCGTCGACGTGCTCAAGTCCTACCCGTTGACGGCGCTCGCCGTGCATTCGGCGTCGTGGCGGCACGAGGAAGGCACGACGGTCCTCACCTACGTGGCCGCGGTCGAGCCGCCGGCACGCGAGGCGCTGGCTTCGTTCGCCCCCGCGCGCATCGCGCCGGACGAGGCCGCTCAAACCAGCCCGGTCGTCGCGCACGCCGTCCGCCATGTGGCGTGGCTGCGCCTCAACGAACCGGTGGTCGCGAACGTGCTGGCCGGCTGGGACGAAGCGCTCGAGGGCTTCGAGCCGGAGCCGTTCCGCGCCCTGGTGCTCGACGCCTGACCTCGGAGCGAGCGCGCCGCTGGGGGATCGTGCCGTCCTACTTCGGATGGCGCGGCGACGTCGTCGAGACAAGGCCTGAGACCGAGGCCGCGATCCTCGCGGCGATGGGCGCGACGGCGGACGATCCCGCACCGCTGCAGGCCCCTGACGTACCCGACGAGCCATGCGCCTCCGCGCCCGAACGCGCGTGGGGATGGGCTGTCCAGCTCTACGCCCTGCGCTCACGCGAGAGCTGGGGGATCGGAGACCTCGCGGACCTGCGCCGTTTCGGCCGGTGGGCCAGCGCGAGCGGCGCGTCGTTGCTGCTGCTCAACCCGCTCGGAGCCCAGCTGCCCGTGCATCCGTACCAGCCGTCGCCGTACTTCCCCTCCACGCGCCGCTACCGCAACGCCGTCTACCTGCGGGTGGAGGACATCCCCGGCGCCGAGGACGCGCGCCTGACCGCTGAGCGTGACGCGGCGCTGGCGCTCAACGGCGAGCGCCTCATCGACTACGACCGCGTGTTCGAGCTCAAGATGTCCGCGCTCCGCAAGGTCTTCGCGGCGGCGCCGCGACCGCGCGGCCTCGCGACCTACGTGGCGCGCGAGGGGTCGACGTTGCGCGACTTCGCCACGTTCGACGCCGAGCACGCCGGCGGTGGCGCCCCGCCCGAGTTCTTCGCCTGGCTGCAGTTCCACCTCGACCGCCAGCTCGCGCGCGCGGCGGCCGAGGTGGGGCTGATCACGGACGTGCCGGTCGGGTTCAACCCGGACGGTTTCGACGCGTCGCGCTTCCGCGCCTTCTTCGCCCCGCACATGCGCATCGGCGCGCCGCCCGACGACTTCTTCCAGGACGGGCAGGACTGGGGCCTGCCGCCGATCGACCCGTGGAAGCTGGATGACGCGCGGTGGGCGCCCTTCGTCGACGCGATCCGCGGCGCCGCCCGGCACGCCGCCGGCATCCGGCTCGACCACGTCATGGGTCTCTTCCGGCTGTTCTGGATCCCGGAGGGGATGAGCCCCGCGCAGGGCGCGTACGTCCACTATCCCGCGCACGAGCTGCTGAACCTGCTCGCGGACGAGAGCAGGCGCGCCGGCGCCTTCGTGGTCGGCGAGGACCTCGGCCTGGTCGAGCCCGTCGTGCGTGAGAAGCTGCAGGGCAAGAGCTCGCTGTCGTATCGGCTGGTGTGGTTCGAGAACGCCCCGCCGTCGGAGTGGCCGTACGACGCCGTCGGCGCCGTCGCGACGCACGACCTGCCGACCATCGCGGGCATCTGGACCCGGACCGATCCCGAGTCGCGCCTCCATCCGCTGCGCGATCGGCTCGTCCAGCTCGCGCACATGCCCGACGACGCGGACCCGGTCGACGTCGCCGTCGCGGTCTACGAGCACCTCGCGCGTGGTCGCCCGCGCATCGTGCTCGCCTCGCTCGAGGACGCCCTCGGCGTGGGCGAGCGGCCCAACGTGCCCGGCACCGTCGACGAGTTTCCGAACTGGCGGCGCGCGCTGCCGGTGCCGCTCGAGGAGATCGAGGGTGCGGACGGCCCGCGCCGGATCGCCGAGGTCATGGCCGCGGCTGGTCGGCGACGACTCCCGTGAGCACGGCCTGGACGAGGATCACGTACTCGGCGTGGGCCCACACGAGCGGGCGGGCTGAGCCGGTGGGGCGCAGTGGCGCCGACTCCCAGACCTGCTCGGGAATCAGCTGCTCGGGCCCCGCAGCGTCGCTCATCGACCGCAGGTACACCGCCGCATCGCCGCCCGCGAGCACGGTGTAGACGCCCCGCTCGCCACTCAGCAACGGCCACGCGTGGCCGTCCCCGGGCGGCGAGCCGCCGGGGAGCGACTCCCCGTATCCGTCGTGAGGGTAGCGGCGGAAGTAGCGGTCGCCGGCGACGTCGGCCCTGACCAGGTCGTCAGTGGAGACAAGGCTCGCGAGGATGCGCGGATCGTGTGCGCCGCGGACGCCCAGGCGCACCAGCTCGAGGAAGCTCGCGTCGAGGATCTGCTGCTGCGGAAACACCCCGCCGCCGTTGGCGATGGTGACGTCGTCGAGCGCGTCGGGGTGGCCGGTCGGCGCGATCCGTATGTACGCGCGACCCGCGGAGTACGTCCAGCCTTCAACGTTCGCGCTCCACTTGGCGGCCAGGTCGCCACGGCCGGCGAGCCGCAACGCCGCTATCTCCGCTGCGAGCGTCGCGGGAGAGTAACCGGAGGTCTCCTCCCATCGCTCCTGCTCGGTCGCGGGCCCGTGCGCGGCGATGTAGGCGGCGGCCGCCGCGACATCGGGGCGCTGGTCAGCCGGCAGCCGGTTGGCGACCGCGACCGAGAGCAGGATCGCGTCCGCCGTCTCGTCGAGCTGCTGGCCGGGCCATATCGGCGTGCCGAAGAGGTCCGTGTTCTGCGGCATGCTCCCGTCGCTGCGCTGCTGGACGCGCATGAACCGCGCCACGTCGAGCGCCGTCGCTACGTCTCCCGCGGCAAGGAGAGCGCGCGCGGCGTGATAGAGGTCGCGCGGCCACACCTTGCGGTAGCCGACGTCGATGGGATCGTCTTCGGTCTGGTCGCCCCACGGCAGCGCCAGCGAGGCGACGATGGCGCCCGGGTGCGTCTTGTCCTCGGCCATCTTGATGACCTCGACGGAGTGGTACCAGAGGTCTGGCGCGCGGCCGCCGAGGTCGTTCAGGCCCTGCGCGTAGCGCGACCATCCGCTCACGTACCGGTTCCAGACCTGGTCGAAACCGAGGGCGAGGCTCGACCGCAGCGCGCCTTCGGCGGCGGCCTTGCTCGACCCGAAAGCGACGCCGTCGGTCCAGGCACCGCTCGCGGGCACCTCCCACGTCAACGTCACGCGCCCGTCCGCTGCGTCCGCGTACTGGGCGGTCAGCGTGTAGCGCTGCAGCTGCTGGAAGCCATCGTCGCGGCGCAGGAAGCCGGCGACGTGCGCTCCGGTGCCGGCGCCGCCGGCGGCGAGCCACCGGCCGTCGCGGCTCACCCAACCGAGCGTGCCATCGAATCCGGCGTCCTGGCCGAGACCCGAGTCACGGAGATGAGGCACGAGGTACGCGTAAACGTGCAGCCCCGCCGTCTGGCCTTCGATCCGCGTGCGCTCCAGCAAGACGGCGCGAGAAGGATCCGCCGCGTAGTCGTGGATGAGCGTGAAGCCGTGCTTCGGGTCGGAGACCGTTGTCTCGTAGACGAGCACCCGAGGATCCGTGACGCGCGATGTCACGACTCCGTCGTGCGTCTCGTCGAAGACCCAGGACCTCCCGTCGGTGACGAGGTACCCGAACTGGCGCACGTTGTCCTGGTCGACGGTGGGATACAGGACGTCGGCGATGGCGCCGTGCACGGCGGTGAACCACACGGGCGACGTCCGCTCGTAAGCGGTGCCGATGGCGTCCTTGTCGCCCGTCGTCCAGGTGTCGGTGGCGGCCGAGGGCCCAGGCGCCGCGCCGAGCGAGGCGGTCGTCGCAAACGGCAGCCCACGCCATGTGACCAGGACTGCGGCGACGAGCACGATGGCCAGCGCCGCCAGCGCGACCAGCCGGCGCCTGGCCGTCAGCCCTTTACGCCGCCCAGCGTGAGGCCCGAGATCATGAACCGGCCCATGAAGGTGAAGAGCAGGAGCACCGGGATGGAGATGAGGAAGCTCGCCGCCGCGAAATCTCCCCACTGCGTCTGGTACTGCCCCTGGAACGCGTAGATCCCGAGCGGCCAGGTGAACAGCTGCTCGTTCTGGATGACCGTCCGTGCAAGCAGGTACTCGCTCCAGGCGCTGGTGAAGCCGAAGAGGAAGGTGAGCGCGATGGGCGGGGTGGAGAGCGGGATGATGATCCGCCAGAACGCGCCGAGCCGGGTCGTGCCGTCGACCTGCGCGGCCTCCTCGAGGTCCGGCGGGATCGTGTCGAAGTAGCCCTTGAGGATCCAGATCGAGAAGGGACAGATCGTGGTGAGGTACGCGACGATCATGCCCAGGTAGTGGTCGATCAGCAAGAGCTTGCTGAGAAGCAGAAAGATCGGGAGCAGCAGCATTCCGGCCGGGATCATCTGCGTCGTCAGCAGGAACAGGAGGCCGGCCCGCCTGCCCGGGAACTTGAAACGCGAGAAGGCGTAGCCGGCCGGGACCGCAAAGCACACGCCGAGGATGGCGGCCACCGTTGAGATCACAAGGCTGTTGTAAATCCAGACGAAGAAGTCGGATCCGAACAGGACGTCGCGGTAGCTCTGCAGCGTCGCTCCGTCCGGGATCAGCTGCAGGCTCGTTGAGAACAGGCGGTTTCCCGGTCGCAGCGAGATGGTGATGACCTGCAGCAGCGGGTAGATCGCGACCACGCACGCGCCGAGCAGGACCAGGTTGACGACCAGCCGCTTCAACGGCCCGTCCTGGCGTCCGCTCCGCCACCACCCACGGTTGACCCTCACGGCCGGGCGGTACTGGAGCGCGTCCGCCGACGCGATCACGTGAGCGCCCGGTGCCTCGACCACGTCTTCGATCATTCGTACAGCGCCTGCGAAGCGCGGTTGATCCGGATGTAGATGGCCGCGAAGGCGAAAAGGATCAGGAAGACGACGACCGCGAACGCAGCACTGAACGCAAAGCGGTAGAACTGGATGCCCGCGCTGTAGATCGCGGTGACCAGAATGTGCGCCTCCTCGGGAATCCTGGAGTTCGACATCAGGTAGATCACGTTCACGTTGTTGAAGGTCCAGATGACGCTGAGGACGATCGCAGGAGTCATCACTGGCTGGATCATGGGCAGCGTCACCCGACGGAACGTCTGGAACCAGCTCGCGCCGTCGATGTCGGCGGCCTCGTAGTACTCGTCGCTGATGCTCTGGAGCGCGCCGAGGAGGATGAACATCATGAAAGGGATGCCGAGCCAGATGTTGGTGATGATCGCGCTCGCGAACAGCCAGCTTCCGTCGGTCCGCCACGGGAAAGGACCGATGTGTAGATAGCCCAGGACGATGTTCACGAGCCCAAACTCCTCGTCGAAGTCGGCGCCGCGGATGGCGAGAACCGCGATGACCTGGGGCAGCGCCCAGGGCACGATGAGCAGCGCGCGGTAGACGGGCCCGAGGCGCATTTTGCGATTGAGCAGGAGCGCCAGCCCTAGGCCGAGAACCACGCTGATGCTGACGTTGATCACGGTCCATTCGATCGTGCGCAGGAAGATGTCCCAGAAGCCGTACTTGTGGAGGATCGCGCCCTCGAACACGTTCACGTAATTCGTCAGGCCGATGAAGTGGTAGTCGTCGATGTGGTAGAGGTTCATGTTCGTCAGGCTGATCACGACGTCCCAGCCGATCGGAAAGACGACGAAGAACGTGACCGCAAGGATGCCCGGGAGCAGGAGCATGAACGCCAGCGCGTGGCGGCTCTTGAGCAGCCTCACCAGCAGCAGGTAGGCGAGGAACTCGATCGCCGTCACAGCCGCCGTGATGATCAGGACGAGGATCAGGACCTCGAACCCTGACGCGCTCAGCGCATCCGCCACTCGGTCATCTCCGGAATGGTGGGGGCGGGTTCAGACCCGCCCCCGCATCTGATTCGAACCGAACTACTGCTGCAGCTGGGCTATGCGTTTGACGGCATCCGTCTGCATGATCCCGGCGGCCGTCGTCGGGTCCTGCTTGCCGTTCATGACGTCGGCCAGCGGCGTGGCGATGGCGTCGTAGATCGCGCGCATCTCGGGCACGATGGGCTGCGCGACGCCGTGGACGAGCGCGGCGGCCGAGGCGCCAAGGACGGCGTCCTTAAGCACCGTCGGGTCTTTTGCCGCGGCGGAGTTGGCGGGAATGTTGCCCAGCGGTGCGACTTTGACGTTCTCGCTCGCCTGGGAGATGAACTGCAGGAAGAGCTTGGCGGCCGCCAGCTTGTCGCCGCTCGCCGCCGCGTTGATCGAGTAACCGCGCGCCGCGGTGTAAGGCTTCGCCCACTGACCGGTCTTGCTCACCTGTGGCAGTGGCGCGATGCCGAGGTTACTGCCGAGCGCCTTGACGTAGCCGGAGAGAGACCAGTCGCCGTTGAAGAGGAATGCCGCCTGGCCAGCGGTGAACAGGCTGTCGGCCTTCGCGTAGTCGGCGGTCGCCGGGGCGACGCCCATCGTCTTCAGGCTGCGCTCGAACGTGAGGGCGTCGATCATCGCCTGCGAGTTGAGCGTCGGCTTGGTGTTGGAGTCGAACACCGCTCCGCCGAACCCGCCGAGCCAGGGCATCAGCCAGTAGGCCTCGTTCTCGTTGAACGCGATGCCGTACTGGTTCTTGGACTTGTCGGTCAGCCCCTGCGCGTCGCTGATCAGCTGGTCGGTGGTCGTCGGTGCGGTGCCGGTGAAGAGCTTCTTGTTGTAGAGCAGCATCAGGTGGTTGCCGTTGATGTCCGGCGCTGCGTAGACGTGGCCCTTGTAGCTGACGGCCCCGATCGCGTTGGACGAGAACTCGTTGACGAAGCCCTTGCCCATCACCTGGTCGATCGGCTGCAGGATCTTCAACGTGACCCAGGGGCCGATGTTGTCGTTCGGGCCATAGACGAGCTCAGGCCCGGTGTGCGCGATGGCGGCCGTCTGGAAGTTGGTCCGCAGCTGCTCGGTCTCGTAGTGGACGATCTTCACGGTGATCGTCTTGTGGATGCCCTGGAACTCGGTGATCTGCGTCTTCAGCAGGTCCTCGAGGCCTGGGTCCTTCTGGCTGTAGATCTGGATGTCGGCAGTCGGCTCGGTGTTGTTGCTCGACGACTGCCCACCGCCGCAGGCGGTGGCGACGATGACGACTGCGAACAGCCCCATCGACATGAGGCTTCGCCAGCGGATATTTCGCATGTGACCCTTCACTCCCTTTGCTGATCGCGCGCACGCAGGCGCATGCGCAACTTGCTGATGCGTGCGCGGATTATTGCTCTTTTCTTACATTTGTGGACGGGCCGTTTGGCCGCACCGCAGAGGGTCCGGCGGCCCTTGGTAAAGAGTCGTCACGAAACGACCGCACTGCCTCCGAGTCGTAGGATTTCCACCGTGGTGAAGAGATCGCAGCTTGCCGGCACGGCGCTGGATTTCTATCCCATCCGCGATCTCGGCGAGGGGCTGCCGATGACCGTGAAGGTCCTGCTGGAGGGTCTCGTCCGCATGGTCGAGGCCGGCACGACCGAAGAATCGAACCTCGACGCCCTCGCTCGCTGGCCGGCGCCCGCGCCCGCCGGCGCCGAGCTGCCTTTCCTCCCCGCGCGCGTGCTGATGCAGGACTTCACCGGCGTGCCGGCCGTGGTCGACCTCGCCGCCATGCGGTCGGCGATGCAGCGCGCCGGCAAGGACGCCGGCCGGGTCGACCCACTTGTGCCAGTCGACCTGATCATCGACCACTCGGTTCAGGTCGACTCGTTCGGATTTCGCGATTCCTACACGCGCAACATCCAGAAGGAGATCGAGCGCAACCGCGAGCGCTACGCGCTGCTCCGCTGGGCGCAGCAGGCCTTCCACAACTTCTCGCTCGTGCCGCCCGGCATGGGCATCTGCCACCAGGTCAACCTCGAGTACCTCGCGAAGGTCGTGCAGGTCCGCGACATCGGCGGCCACAAGGTCGCGATCGCGGACACGCTCATGGGCACCGACTCGCACACGACGATGGTCAACGGCCTCGGCGTCCTCGGCTGGGGCACGGGCGGCATCGAGGCGGAGGCGGCGATCCTCGGCCAACCGGCGTACCTGCCGCCGCCGGTGGTCGTCGGAGTGCGCTTCACCGGCGCGCTCCGAGCCGGTGCGACGGCGACCGACCTCGTGCTCACGCTCACAGAGATGCTTCGCCGCCACGGCGTGGTCGACAAGTTCGTCGAGTTCTGCGGCGACGGCCTGTCGACGTTGTCGGTACCGGACCGGGCGACGCTGAGCAACATGTGCCCCGAGTACGGAGCCACGTCGGCGCTGTTCCCCGTCGACAAGCAGACGCTGCGCTACCTCGAGGTCACCGGACGCGACCGCGAGCTGATCGACCTGGTCGAGCGGTACACCAAGGAGCAGGGCCTCTTCCGGGTGGACGGCGGGCCGACGCCGAAGTTCACCGAACTGCTCGAGCTCGACCTTGCATCGGTCGAGCCCAGCCTCGCGGGACCGAAGCGGCCGCAGGACCGCGTCGCCCTGCCCGACATCTGGCAAAGCTTCACGACAGTGTTCAAACCCGGTCCGAGGCCCGAGCCCGAGGCGATCTCGCGCCTGAACCAGGAGGGCGGCCCCATCGACGGACGCGCGACCGTGGCGGTGCACACCCCGCGTGAGGCCAAGCTCGAGAACGGCTGCGTCGTCATCGCCGCGATCACGAGCTGCACCAACACGTCGAACCCCTCGGTGATGGTCGCCGCGGGGCTCCTCGCCAAGAAGGCGGTTGAGCTGGGCCTGACGGTCAACCCGTACGTGAAGACAAGCCTCGCCCCGGGCTCGCGCGTGGTCACCGACTACCTGCAGACGGCCGGCTTGCTCGAGCCGCTCGAGAAGCTCGGCTTCTTCCTCGTCGGCTACGGCTGCACCACCTGCATCGGCAACTCGGGTCCGCTCGCGACGCCGGAGATCGAGGCCGCGGTCGTGAAGGAGGACCTCAGCGTCGTAGCCGTGCTGTCCGGCAACCGCAACTTCGAGGCGCGGATCCATCCGCTCGTGAAGGCGAGCTACCTCGCGTCTCCGCCGCTCGTCGTCGCGTTTGCGCTCGCCGGCACGGTCAGCAAGGACCTGACGAAGGAGCCGGTCGGCTACACCGCCGACGACACGCCCGTGATGCTGTCCGAGCTGTGGCCGACACAGGAGGAGGTCAACGCCGTCGTCCAGCGGTGCGTGCAGCAGGAGATGTTCAAGCGCGAGTACTCGCGCATCTTCGAAGGCGACGAGCACTGGAAGGCCATGGACGCCCCGACCGGGCCGATCTTCGCCTGGGACTCGGCGTCGACGTACGTCAAGGAGCCGCCGTACTTCGAGGGGTTCTCGCCGAAGCCGTCACCGCTCACGGACGTCGACGGGGCGCGGGTGCTCGCGGTCCTCGGCGACTCGGTGACGACGGACCACATCTCGCCTGCCGGCGCCATCCCGGTGGACAGCCCCGCCGGCCGCTACCTGGTCGGCCACGGTGTCGAGCGGTTCGACTTCAACAGCTTCGGTGCGCGCCGCGGCAACCACGAGGTCATGGAGCGCGGCACGTTCGGCAACATCCGCCTGCGCAACGCGCTCGCATCCCGTGAGGGCTACTTCACGACGCACTTGCCCGACGGCGAGCAGACCACGATCTTCGAGGCCGCGCAGCGGTACAAAGACGAAGGAGTGCCGCTGATCGTGCTCGCCGGCAAGGAGTACGGCACCGGCTCGTCTCGCGACTGGGCGGCGAAAGGGCCGCTCCTTCTCGGCGTGCGCGCCGTCATCGCCGAGAGCTTCGAGCGCATCCATCGCTCGAACCTGGTCGGCATGGGCATCCTGCCGCTGCAGTACGTGCCCGGCGAGAACGCGGAGTTGCTGGGCCTGACGGGTCGCGAGCGATACTCGATCCAAGGCCTCGACGCCATCAAGCCCGGGCAGAAGGTCGAGGTCGAGGCGGTCGACGACGATGGGCACGTCAAGAGGTTCACGACCCACGCGCGCGTCGACAACGACACCGAGGTCGGGTACCTGCACCACGGCGGCATCCTGCCCCTGGTGCTGCGGGAGCTGATCGCCAGGAACTGAGCCCGCCGGCAGGGGCGGACTTGCGTCTAGGCTGCGGTCTCGGCTCCCGTCTCGGTCTTGATCGGCGCCCGGCGCTCGTGGCCGCACTCCGGACACTCGAACAACCCCACGACGACGTCAGGCCGTGAGGAGTCGGAGTGCATGGTGCGCAGCTGCATGGGCACGCTCGCGTCGTGCCGTTCGCACGCGGGGGCCTCGTCGTACGTCATGGCGTGACGATAACGCGCTGCGTCGTAAAGCTCTAGTGCGCGCCGCACAACGGGTAAGCCGACTTGATTGGGCTTCACCCACACCCTACGATTCCTGCCATGGCGACCAAGAAGGTCGTGTTCGAGATCGACGAGCCGCGCCCCACGGTCCGCGAGGCGATGCGCTCGGCGCTTTCCGCGGCCAAGCTGATCGCGGGCGCGGACGGCCTCGACCGGCAGGTCGAATGGGTGCGCCTCATGGAGACGCCCGAGATCCTGCCGCGTGCCGGCGACCTCATGTTCACGAGCGGGTTCCCGATCAAGGACGACCCTGACGCCCAGATCCGGCTCGTCGGCCGCATCGCCGACAACGGCGGCGCGGGGCTGGTCGTCAGGCCCCTGCCCTACCTCCGCCGGATTCCGCCCGAGATGGTGACCGAGGCCGACCGCCTGAAGGTGCCCCTGTTCACCATCCCGCCCGACGTCCAGTTCGTCGACCTGATGGCGCCACTGCTGGAGCGGATCATCAACGCCGAGCACTCGCGCCTCAAGCGCTCGATCGACATCCACCGCCGCTTCACCGAGCTGGTGCTCGACGGCAAGGGCGTGAACGAGATCTGCCGCACGCTCGCCGAGCTGCTCGAGAGCGCCGTCGTGGTCGAGGACGCGAGCTTCCACCTGCTCGCCCACGCGGGGGGAAGCGCGGACCCGCACCGCAAGGAGACGATCCTGCGCCAGGGCACGCCGCACCGTGTGCTCTACGACCCGCAGATCCAGCGCATGCTGCGCGAGGTCGAGGCGCGGCGCGGGCCGATGAAGGTGCCCGCGTTTCCGCACCTGGGCATGTCGCGCGAGCGGCTGATCGCGCCGATCTTCGCCGCCAACCAGGTGCTCGGCTACATCTCGGTCCTCGATCACCCTTCGCACAACGAGGAGCTGGCGTTCATGGCCATCGAGCAGGCGGCGCTCGTGCTGGCGCTGGCGATCGCCAAGGAGCGTGAGCTCTCCGACGTCGAGGGCAGGGTGCGCGGCGAGTTCCTCGAGGACCTGCTGCACGGCACGTACGGCGATGAGGCGGCGGCCCAGCGCCGGGCCCGCCACGTCGGCTACCCCCTGCACGGCAGCCACATCGTCGTCCTGGTCGACATCGACGACTTCCGCGGCTTCGTGCGCGCGAGGCAGATCTCGGAAGACGCCATCCAAGCGCTCAAGCGCGAGTTCCTGCGCCGGGCGACGGGGGTGTTCCGCGCCTCCTACCAGCGCGCCCTCGTCCAGGGCCGCTCCGACCAGGTCGTCGCCCTCCTTCCGCTCGGCACTGAGGTCGCCGACCACCAATCGCGCAGCCACGCCCTCGGGCTTCAGATCCAGCAGGCGGTCGCGGATTGGAAGCCCGGCTTCAGCGTGTCGGTGGGCTTCAGCGCTCCGGTCGAGGCGCCCGGCGCGATCGAGGGCGCGCTGCGCGAGGTGACCTCGGTGATGGAGTCGCTGGCCCGATTCAAGCGCTGGGGCCAGGTCGTCGCCGTGCCCGAGCTCGGCCTCACCGGCCTGCTCGCGGCGGTCAGCGACGAGAGGCTGGTCGACTACAGCCGGCGCCATCTCGGCCCGCTCGTCGAGCACGACACCGCGCGCAAGGCGGCGCTGGTGGCGACGCTGCGCGCCTACCTGGAGACCGGCGAGCAGCAGCAGGCCGCACAGCGGCTGCGCGTCCACCCGAACACGCTGCGTTACCGGCTCGACCGTATCCGCGAGATCACCGGGCTCGACCTCGAGGATCCGGAGACGCGCCTCAACCTGGCGGTCGCGCTGCGGGTCCAGGCGCTTCTCGGCCTGTAAAAGGCAAATAACGAACCACCAACTCTTTTGGCGCTGACCTACTAGCCCGTCCGGGCCGCGCGACCTACTCTTCGCTCCAGTGCCCCCAGCGGTCGACAACACGCGCCTTGCCTGGGCTGGGGCGACACCCGCGGCCCGGGCGGCCTGCGGCATGGGCTTTGTGGCCACGCCCGCGCTCGGCCACGACGCGGTCGCGCTCGCCGTCGAGGCGCTCGCGCGGCTCTCCCATCGCGGCGGGCTGGACGCGGACGGTAAGAGCGGCGACGGCGCCGGCCTCTTGATCCAGGTACCACGCGAGCTCCTCGGCGACCCGCAGGCCGTCGCCACCGTCTTCGACTGGGACGGCCGCGCGCATGGCATCGTCGAGCGCCACCTCCGCGTCGTCTCCTGGCGCGAGGTCCCGGTCGATCGCGATTCGCTTGGAGAGAAGGCGCTCGCCACGATGCCCAGGATCTGGCACGCGCTCGTCGCCGGCGACGCGCTCGACCCCGACGCGTGGGAGCGCGACCTCTACCTGGCGCGCCGGCGTATCGAGCGGGACGCGCAGCGCGACGGGGTGCGCATGTACATCCCCTCGTGCTCCGGCCGGACTGTCGTCTACAAGGGGCTGATGGCCGGCACCCGCCTGGCCGACTTCTATCTCGACCTTCGCGATCCGCGATGCCACAGCCGGCTCGCCGTCTTCCACCAGCGCTACTCGACCAACACGATGCCGGACTGGCGCCTCGCGCAGCCCTTCCGGATGCTGGCCCACAACGGCGAGATCAACACCGTCACCGGCAACCGCGCGTGGATGCGCGCCCGCGAGGCGGAGCTCGAGCCCGAGCTGCGCGAAGCGATCTGGCGCGAAGGCTCCGACTCAGCGTCGCTCGACAACGCGCTCGAGCTGCTGGTCCGCCGCGGATGGGAGGTCAGCGAGGCGATGATGAGCCTGGTCCCCGACGCGTGGGAGGGTCGTGGCGACCTTGCCTCCGCGGTGCGCGACTTCTACCGCTACCAGTCGATCCGTTTCGAACCGTGGGACGGGCCGGCGGCGCTCGCGTTCAGCGACGGAGTCGTCGTCGGCGCGGCGCTGGACCGCAACGGCCTGCGCCCCCTGCGCTGGCAGCGAACCCGCGATGGTGTCGTCGCAGCGGCATCGGAGGCGGGCGTGGTCACGATGGCGCCGGAGGACGTGGTCGAGCGGGGACGTCTCGGTCCCGGCCAGATGCTCCTCGTCGACACGCGCGACGGATCGCTCCTCCGCGATGCGGACGCCAAAGAGCGCGCCGCGGCACGCCACGACTACGGGCTGCTCGCGGACCGGGTCCTCATGCCCGTGGAGCGACACCACGTTGACCTCGAGCCGCTCGACGACGTTCCGGCGCACCAGGCCCTGCACGGTTGGGGCGCGGAGGACGTCAAGTTCGTCGTCGAAGCGATGGCGGAGACCGGCGCCGAGCCGGTGTACTCGATGGGCGACGATATCCCGATCGCGCCGCTCGGCCGCACGCCGCGACGCGTCTACGGCTACTTGCGCCAGCGCTTCGCCCAGGTGACGAACCCGGCGATAGACCCGCTGCGCGAAAAGGCGGTGATGTCGCTGCGCACGCTCCTCGGCGCGAGGCATCTCACGCTCGAGCCGGAGGGTGGCGCCGACCGCGAGCTTCTGCACCGCCATCACCCCGCGATCCCGAGCGGTACACGCCTGCTGGAGCTCGAGTCACCCGTCCTGGGTGCGGCCGAGCTGGCGCGTGTGCTCGAGCACGCGACAGTCCTCGACGCGACCTACTCGCCACACGAGTCGCTGCGCGACGCGCTCGTGCGCCTGCGCGACGAGGCGTCGCGCGTGGACGGGATCGTCGCGCTGAGCGACCGGCGCATGGAGCCGCACCGCATCCCGATCCCGATGGCGCTCGCGGCCGGCGCGGTGCACGCGCACCTCCTCGCCACCGGCCGGCGCATGGCGACCGACATCGTCGCCGTCGCGGGCGATGTGGTCGACGTCCACGACGTCGCGTGCCTGATCACCATCGGCGCGACCGCGGTGCATCCGTACCTCGCCTTCGCCACGGTCGGTGACGAGGCGGCCCCGCGCTACCGCAAAGCGCTCGAGGCCGGGCTGCTCAAGGTCATGGCGAAGATGGGCATCTCGTGCGCGGCGAGCTACCGCGGCGCGGAGGTGCTGGAGGCGCTGGGTCTCGGCGCCGAGGTCATGGAGCTGTGCCTTCCCGATGTGCCTTCGCGCATCGGAGGCGCCAACCTCGACGACGTAGATCGCGCCGTCCGCGCGCGGCCACAGGCGATGACCGACCACGGCCGCGTTCGTTTTCGCAAGGCCGGCGAGCACCACGCCTACAACCCGATCGCCGTGCGCGCGGCGCAGAAGGCGGCGCAGACCGGCGACCGCGCCGCTTACGACGAGTGGCGGCGGCTGTCGAGCATGGGCGCGCCGCAATCGCTGCGCGAGCTCCTGCGCTTCAAGGATTCCACGGAGCCGGTTCCGCTCGACGAGGTGGAACCCGCCGAAGCCATTGCGCGCCGTTTCGTCAGCACCGCCATGTCGCTCGGCGCTCTGTCCCCCGAGGCGCACGAGGCGCTCGCGGTGGCGATGAACCGGATCGGCGCGCGCTCGAACTCAGGCGAGGGCGGTGAGGATCCCGACAGCTACGCCGGCACCGGCGACGTCCGCCGTGACAACCGCATCAAGCAGGTCGCCTCCGCGCGGTTCGGGGTCACGCCGGCCTACCTGAAGCGCGCCGACGAGCTCGAGATCAAGATCGCGCAGGGCTCGAAGCCTGGCGAGGGCGGCCAGCTTCCCGGCGTCAAGGTCACGAGCCTGATCGCCCGCCTGCGCCACGCGCAACCCGGCATGCAGCTCATCTCGCCGCCGCCGCACCACGACATCTACTCCATCGAGGATCTCGCGCAGCTCATCCACGACCTGAAGACCGTCAACCCGCGCGCGCGCGTCGGCGTGAAGCTCGTCTCCGAGGCGGGCGTCGGCACGATCGCCGCGGGGGTGGCCAAGGCGCACGCCGACTACATCCTGATCAGCGGGCACGACGGCGGCACGGGCGCGTCGCCGCTGTCGTCGATCAAGAACGCGGGCTCGCCGTGGGAGCTCGGCCTTGCCGAGACGCAGCAGGTGCTCGTCGCCAACCGGCTGCGCGAGCGCGTCAGCCTGCGCACCGACGGCGGCCTGCGCAGCGGTCGGGACATCGTCGTCGCCGCGCTGCTCGGCGCCGAGGAGTTCGGGTTCGGCACAGGCCTTCTCGTCGCGCTGGGCTGCGATATGGCGCGGCAGTGCCACCTCAACACGTGCCCGACCGGGATCGCGACCCAGCGCGAGGACCTG
>CAYWTI010000186.1:0-13720 GCA_964461175.1 uncultured Actinomycetes bacterium
AGCACCGCCTGCTCGACGGAGGCAAAAGGACCGTAGTCGACGCTCGCCGCTCCCAGCATGCCGGTGAGGCCGGAGGCGATGAGCAGCGCCGGCTGGGTGGCGAAGGCGAGATCGAGCCCGGTCACGGCCATAAGCCCTCCGACCAGGGCGAGGGTCGTCCGGCGGCCGATGCGCGCGGCGAGAAGCGCGGCGGCGAGCCCGGTCAGCGAGGCGGCGGCCAGGCCCATGCCGAGGGTGAGCCCGATCTCGGCCGGCGACAGATGGACGCGCTCCAGGTGGACGCCGAGCAGCACCGCCGAGAAGCCGAAGGCGAAGGCGCGGACGCCGCGCTCGGCGAGGAGCAGGGCCCGGTCGCGGATCAGCGGCGTCGCCTCTGGCTGACGGCGGCGGCGTATTTCAACGCTAGTGTTGAAAAACTCCTAGAATCGAGCTCGTGGAGTCCAAGCGAGGAACCATCCTTGCCTTCCTGAAGTCACGGGGCCATGCCACTCTAGGCGAGATCGCCGCCCACCTCGAAGTGTCGAAGCAAGGGGCGCTCCGCCACCTCGACGCTCTCGAGGCCGAGGGGCTCGCGACGGTCGCTCAGGCGGACGCCCACCGACGCGGTCGCCCGGAGCACGTCTACAAGCTCACCGCCGCCGCAGACGGGCATTTCCCCGACGGCCATCGCGAGCTGACGGGACAGCTCGTCGATTTCATGACCCAGCAGCAGCTCGGCGAGTTCTTCGAGCGCCGGGCGGCGCGGATCGAGGCCGAGTATGCCCCCCGCCTGGCGGGCCTAGACTTTGGAGAGCGCGTCCGCGAGCTCGCGCGCCTCGCCTCGGAGCACGGTCACATGGCCGAGGTGGTCGAGCTCGGCGATGGGACGCTCGCCATCCGCCACTGCAACTGCCCCATCCAGGACGTCGCCGCCCGCACCGGCCTGCCGTGCGCGAACGAGCAGCAGATGTATGAGCGGCTCCTCGGCACCGACGTGGCCCGCACGACGTGGATGGCGGAGACCGCCGAAGACTGCACCTATGTGATGAAGCGCCGGGCGCACGCAGCGCGCGCCGGTGAAGAGGAGAAGAGAGTTGGCTGATTTCGAGATCAAAGACCTGCGCGCGAGCGTCGACGGGCGCCAGATCCTGAAGGGAGTCTCGCTCGCGATCGACAAGGGCGAGGTGCACGCCGTCATGGGCCCGAACGGGTCCGGCAAGTCGACGCTGTCGCACACACTGATGGGCCATCCCGGCTACACGGTCGACGGCGGCGAGGTCCTCTTCAAAGGCCAGAACATCCTCGACCTCGAGCCGGACCAGCGCGCCCGCCTGGGCATGTTCCTGGCCCTGCAGTACCCGGTCGTCGTGCCGGGCATCTCGATGGCCAACTTCCTCCGCACTGCGCTGAACGCCAAGCGCGGTCAGGGGGGTGCGCAGGGGCCGGCTTCGCCGGACGATGCGCCTCAAGGGGGGAATTCCCCCTCAAAACACGACGGCAAGGACCGCTCGAAGATGGTGACCCCGAAAGAGTTTCGAGCCCTGCTGAAGGACGAGCTGCGGGTTCTGCACATGGACGACTCGTTCCTGTCCCGGTACATCAACGACGGGTTCTCCGGCGGCGAGAAGAAGCGCGCGGAGATCCTGCAGATGGCGGTGCTCAAGCCGGAGATCGCGATCCTCGACGAGACGGACTCGGGCCTCGACATCGACTCGATCAAGTTCGTCGCCGAGGAGGTCAACCGTATGCGCGGGCCGAACCTCGGCGTGCTGATCATCACGCACTACACCCGGATCCTCGAGTTCATCAAGCCGGACTTCGTCCATGTGCTGGTCGATGGCAAGTTCGTGCTCTCGGGCGGCCCGGAGATCGCCGCGCGGCTGGAGAAGACCGGTTACGCCGAATGGGGCAAAGAGGAAGCGGCACAGCCGCAGGAGGTCGCCTGATGGCCACCCAGCCGCAGATCGAGGTCGGTTCCGACTACAAGGAGAAGTACGGCTTCTTCGTCCCCGAGGACTACATCTTCAAGGCCAAGCGCGGCCTGAACCCCGAGATCGTCAAGGAGATCTCGTGGATGAAGAAGGAGCCGGAGTGGATGACGAAGATGCGTCTCCGCTCGCTCGAGATCTTCCGCAAGAAGCCGATGCCGACGTGGGGCGCGGACCTCTCCGTCATCGACTTCGAGAACATCTTCTATTACCTCCAGGCCACCGACAAACAGTCGAAGACCTGGGAGGAGCTGCCGGCCGACATCAAGAAGACTTACGACCGCCTGGGCGTGCCCGAAGCGGAGCGGAAGTTCCTGGCCGGCGTATCGGCCCAGTACGAGTCCGAGGTCGTCTACCACTCGCTGCAGGAGTCGCTGACCAAGAAGGGCGTCATCTTCACGGACACCGACTCGGCGCTGCGCGACCACCCCGAGCTCTTCAAGGAATACTTCGGCACGGTCATCCCGCCCGCGGACAACAAGTTCGCCGCGCTCAACACCGCGGTGTGGTCGGGCGGTTCGTTCATCTACGTGCCCAAGGGCGTCAAGGTCGAGATCCCGCTCCAGGCCTACTTCCGCATCAACGCAGAGAACATGGGCCAGTTCGAGCGGACGCTGATCATCTGCGACGAGGACTCGTATGTGCACTACATCGAGGGCTGCACGGCGCCGATCTACACGACCGACTCGCTGCACAGCGCCGTCGTCGAGATCATCGTCAAGAAGAACGCGCGCTGCCGCTACACGACGATCCAGAACTGGTCGACCAACGTCTTCAACCTCGTGACCAAGCGCGCGATGGCGTACGCCGACGCGACGATGGAGTGGGTCGACGGCAACCTCGGCTCGCAGATCACGATGAAGTACCCCTCCGTCTACCTGATGGAGCCGGGCGCCAAGGGCGACGTGCTGTCCATCGCGTTCGCGGGCAAGGGTCAGCACCAGGACGCCGGCGGCAAGATGATCCACGTCGCGCCCAACACGACCTCGACGATCACCTCGAAGTCGATCAGCAAGGCCGGCGGCCGGACGTCCTACCGCGGCCACATCAAGATCTACCCGGGCGCGAACAACTGCAAGTCGTTCGTGAAGTGCGACGCGCTCCTGCTGGACGACGAGTCGCGCAGCGACACGTATCCGTACAACGACGTCGACGCCGAGAACGTGACCCTCGGCCACGAGGCCACCGTCTCCAAGGTGAGCGACGAGCAGCTCTTCTACCTCATGAGCCGCGGCATCCCGCGCGCGGAGGCCGAGACGATGATCGTCAACGGCTTCATCGAGCCCTTCACCAAGGAGCTCCCGCTCGAGTACGCGGTGGAGCTCAACCGGCTCATCCAGCTCGAGATGGAGGGCTCCGTCGGCTGAGATGGCTGTAGGGACGCAGACCCTGGACCAGCTCCAGGGCGAGCCGCGCTGGCTGCGCGAGCGTCGGGAGGCCGCCTTCACCGACTTCGAGCGGCTTCCGGCTCCGAGCAAGACCGACGAGGAGTGGCGGCGGACCGACGTCAGCCGGCTCGACCCGAAGGAGTTCGCGACCCTCGAGCACCTCGACGGCCAGAAGCTCGTCCTGCCCGAGGCGCTGCCCGAAGGCGTGATCCTCGAGCCACTTCGCGTCGCCGCGGAGAAGCACCGGGATCTGATCGAGCCGCGGCTGTTCTCGCTTGTGCACGCCGACCGCGATCGGTTTTCCGCCTACCACGCGGCGCTCTTCACCGGCGGCACGTTTCTCTACGTCCCCGACGGCGTGACGGTCGAGAGGCCGATCATCGGCCGCCACTTCTCGCACGAGACCGGCACGAGCGTCCTGCCCCACACCCTGATCGTCGCGGGCAAGGGCTCGCGGTTCGACTACCTCGACGAGTACATCGCCGGCGATGAAGACGAGACCGGATACCGCAGCGGGTCGGCCGAGATCTTCGTCGACGACGGCGCGACCGTCGGCTACGTCTCGGTCCAGAAATGGGGACGCAACGTGTGGCATTTCGCCGACCAGCGCGCGGAGCTGCGCAACGACGCGACGCTGCGGCTGTTCAACGTGACGCTCGGGGGCAGGTTCTCGAAGACTCGCGTCGAGGCTTCGCTGGCGGGTGCCGGCGCCGACGCCGAGCTCAAGGCGCTGTACTTCGCCTCGGGCGAGCAGTTCTTCGACTTCCACACCCTGCAGGACCACAGGGTCGGCAACACGCGCAGCGACCTGCTCTTCAAGGGTGCGCTGTCGGGCACGGCGCGGACGGTGTACGCCGGGCTCATCCGGATCGAGAAGCACGCCGCGCGGTCCGACGCCTACCAGGCGAACCGCAACCTCGTCCTGAGCGACAAGGCCAAGGCGACCTCGATCCCGATGCTCGAGATCGACAACAACGACGTCCGCTGCACGCACGGCGCGACCGTCGGCCCGGTCGATCCCGAGCACCTCTTCTACCTGCGCTCGCGCGGCATCCCCGAGGCGACGGCGAAGCGGATGCTCATCCAGGGTTTCTTCGGCGACGTCCTCGACCGTATCCCGTTCGAGGAAGCCCGGAAGCTCGTGGAGGCGGAGCTGGAGTCCCGCATTGGCTAGGGAGCGCGTCGGCTCCGTCGCGGACCTGGCGGTGGACTCGATGAAGCGCGTCGACGTCGCCGGCACGCCGGTGTGCCTCGCGCACGCCGAGGACGGCAACTTCTACGCCCTCAACGACATCTGCACGCACGAGGAGTTCTTCCTCTCCGACGGCGAGCTGTGGGGCATGGACGTCGAATGCCCGCAGCACGGCTCGAGGTTCAACCTGCAGACGGGCAAGGTGACCGGCCTGCCGGCCGTCATCCCGGCGAAGACCTACCCCGTCACGGTGGAGGACGGTGATGTCTACGTTGACGTTTGACGTCGCCACCATCCGCAAGGACTTCCCGATCTTCGAGACCGGGATCGCGTACCTGGACTCCGCCAACACCTCGCAGCGCCCACGCCAGGTGACGGGCGCGATGCTGGAGTACTTCGAAAAGTTCAACTCCAACATCCACCGCGCCGCCTACCACATCGCCGAGGAGGCCACGCTCCGGTACGAGGCGACGCGCGAGAAGGTCCGCGCCTTCATCAACGCCGCCTCGACAAAGGAGATCGTCTACACGCGCGGCACGACAGAGGCGATCAACCTGGTCGCCTACTCGTGGGGCCGCAAGAACATCGGCAAGGGCGACCTCATCGTCCTCACGATCATCGACCACCATTCGAACATCGTCCCGTGGCAGATCCTCGCCGCCGAGAAGGGCGCGACGATCGAGTACGTCGACATCGACGACAGGGGCGAGCTGCGCCAGGACCAGTACGCCGAGCTCCTGCGGCGCGGCCCTAAGCTCGTCGCCTTCAACCTGGTCAGCAACGCGCTCGGCACCATCAACCCGGCGCGCGAGATGATCGTTGCCGCGAAGAAGGCGGGCGCGACGGTGCTCCTGGACGGCGCCCAGTCGACGCCTCACATGCCGGTCGATGTGCGCGCGCTCGGCTGCGACTTCTACGCCTTCAGCGGCCACAAGATGCTCGGCCCGACGGGCGCCGGCATCCTCTACGGGCGGCGGGAGCTGCTCGAGGAGATGCCGCCCTTCATGTCCGGCGGGGACATGATCAAGACCGTCCGCATCGAGGGCACGACCTATCACGACCTTCCGTGGAAGTTCGAGGCGGGGACCCAGGCGATCGGCGAGGTCATCGGCCTCGGCGCCGCGGTCGACTACCTCGACGGCCTGGGCATGGACGCCGTCCGCGCTCACGAGCAGGAGATCACCGAGTACGCGTACGAGGCGCTCTCCGACGTCGATGGGCTGACGGTCTTCGGGCCACCGCCATCGCGCCGCGCCGGCGTCATCTCCTTCGCCCTCGACGGCATCCACCCCCACGACCTGGCGACGATCGCGGACCGCGACCAGGTGTGCCTGCGCGCGGGCCATCACTGCGCGATGCCGCTGATGACGCGGCTTGGCGTCGCGGCCACCGCCCGCGCGTCGTTCTACGTTTACACCCAGAAGGAGGAGATCGACCGCCTGGTCGGCTCCATCAAGGAAGCGCAGAGGATCTTCGCGTGATGGCGACGGCAGACGACCAGTTCTACCGCGACTACATCCTCGACCACTACAAGAACCCGCGGAACTACGGCCGCCTCGAGCACCCCGAGATCACGCACGAGGAGGACAACCCGCTTTGCGGCGATGTGGTCGGCATGGACTTCCACGTCAAGGACGGCGTGATCGAGGACATCCGCTTCCACGGCCGCGGCTGCGCCATCTCGCAGGCGTCCGCGTCGCTGCTCACCGAGCGGCTGAAGGGCATGACGCTCGACGACGCGAAGAAGATCAGCAAGGACGACGTGCTCGGCGAGCTCGGGATCGAGATCTCGCCCGCGCGCATCAAGTGCGCGCTCCTTTCGCTCAAGGTGCTCAAGGTCGGCGCGTATGGATTGGCCGACGGGGACGAGGAGTAGTAGAAGGTATGACCGGCCACGAGACTCCGTTCCGCGACCTGAAGATCGACGAGATCAAAAGACTCGTCGACGAGGGCGGCCGCGAGATCGTCGACGTGCGCGAGGACTGGGAGTGGAACAAGGGGCATGTTCCCGGCGCCCGGCACGTCGTGCTCAGCTCGATCCTCGCCAACCCGACGGCCCACGCCTTCAAGGACGGCACGATCTTCGTCTGCCAGGTCGGCGAGCGCTCGGCGGTCGCCTCCGAGATGGCCGTGGCGCTGGGCGTCAAGGACGTCGTCAACTTCCGCGGCGGGACCAAGGCGTGGAAGGACGCCGGGCTGCCGCTGGAGACGCCGTGAGCTCGGAAGCGCCGCAGGTCACGACCGAAGTCGCGCCGGACGCTACGGTGCGGCCCGAGGTCGTCATCGACGTGCTCCGCCAGTGTTTCGACCCTGAGATCCCCGTCAACATCGTCGACCTGGGCCTGATCTACGACATCAACATCAAGCCCGAGCGGGTGGACGTGAAGATGACGCTGACGGCGCTGGGCTGCCCGATGGCCGCCGACGTGATGGCCGACGTCCGCGACCACCTGCTCACGCTGCCCGGCATCCAGGACGCCGGCGTCGACATCGTGTACGAGCCCGTGTGGACTCCCGAGCGCATGTCCGAAGAGGCGCGCTGGGAGCTGGGGATGGTCTAGCCGGATCTCCCCCCGCAAGTGCATGCACTTGCGGGGTCGCCTGCGCTGAACACCTCACAACTGCGTGCAGTTGCGGCCGTTACGAGTGGAAGCGCAGCACTCCGTCGACGCACTGGTACTGGTACGAGCCGAGGATCAGGCTCGACCCGCCTCCAGCCTCGTTGCTTCCGGGCGGGCAGACGATCGCGCGCTGGGAGAGCTCGAGGCCGCCGAGCAGCAGGGCGATGGACAGCGCGGCCGCGACGATGCCCGAGAGCCGCGCGGGCCGCGAGCGGGCGTCGCGCGCCGTCCGCGTCAGGGCGAACGTCGTGAGCAGCCCCGCGACGACGAGCGGGGCGCCGATCGAGAACGCCGCGAGGAAGCCCAGGGCGAGCAAACCGGCCGCCACCGCCGCGCGCAGAGCGACCCGGATGCTGACGATCTCCGGCCGCGGCACCAGTGAGGCGACCAGCGCCGCCGCCGAGACCGCGAGATACGCGCCGACGAAGCGCGGGATGTACGGCTGCGGCGTCTCGCCCTGGGCGTTGATGCTCACGATGTAGAGCACATCGGTGAGGGCGACGAGAGTGGCGGCGACGATGAGCACGACGCGCAGCCACAGTCGCTCCACAGCGATCGCAACTGTAGACCGGCGCGAAACCGGGTCCTCCTACACTTAGTCTCGAAGTGGCCGAGTTCAGCCCTGGGCTGGAAGGTGTGGTGGCCGCCGAGACCGCCGTCAGCGAGGTCGACGGCGCGAACGGCCGCCTCATCTATCGCGGCGGATACCTGATCGAGGACCTCGTCCCGGTCACCAGCTACGAGGAGGTCGCGTACCTCCTGTGGCACGGCGCGCTGCCGAACGAGCACGAGCTCGACGCCCTGCGCGAACAGATGGCCGCGGATCGCCGCCTCAACGACGCCGCCCGTAAGACGCTGAAGGCAATGGACCCCAAGGACGACCCGATGGACGTGCTGCGCACGGTCGTGTCGGCCCAGGGCGCGAAGCCTTCGCTGACCAGGCCGACGCTCGAGGAGGCGGTGGCCCTCACCGCCGTTTTCCCGACCATCGTCGGCGGCGCGTACCGCCTCCGCCTCGGCCGGCAGCCGGTCGAGCCGCGTGACGATCTCGGTCACGCCGCCAACCTCCTCTGGATGCTCGAGGGCAAGGAACCGGAGTCGCACCACGTGCACTGGGTCGACACGTACCTGGTCCTCCTCGCCGACCACGGCCTCAACGCCTCGACCTTCGCGGCTCGCGTGGTCGCGTCGACCGGCAGCGATCTGACCTCATGCGTGGTGGGCGCGATCGCGGCGCTCAAGGGCCCGGCGCACGGCGGAGCGACGCTGGCGGCGCGAGGGATGCTGGACAAGATCGGCTCGGCCGAGAACGCCGAACGCTGGCTCAACGACGCGCACGCGCGCCACGAGAAGTTCCCCGGGTTCGGGCACCGCGTCTACCGGACCTACGACCCGCGCGCGAAGATCCTGCGCGAGATGGCGAGGGAGGCCGCGCCCGAGCTGCACCGCACGGCCGCGCGCACCGAGGAGGTCGCGCTCAAGATCCTCCACGACGCCCACCCCGAGCGTCCGAACGCGACCAACGTCGACTACTGGGCGTCGGTCGTGCTCACCGGCGCGGGGATCCCGAAGGAGATCTTCACCACGATCTTTGCGACCTCGCGCGTCGCCGGCTGGACGGCGCACGTGCTCGAGTCGCTGACGGACCTCCGGATCATCCGCCCGGCCTCGCGCTGGATCGGCCCTGAGCCGGGAACGAAACCTCTGCAGCTGACCAAACGGTGAGCACCAACAACAACATCGCTTACGTCCCGGGCCTCGAGGGAATCATCGGCGCGCAGACCGCCATCTCCCACGTCGACGGCGCCAACGGCCGCCTGATCTACCAGGGGTACGTGATCGCCGACCTCGCCCAGGAGATGTCGTTCGAGGAGGTGGCCTTCCTGCTGTGGCAGGGCCGCCTGCCGAACCGGCAGGAGCTCGACGGCCTGACGAGCGAGCTGGCCGCCAACCGCGAGCTGACGCAGGCGGCGACGATCGCGCTCGACGCCCTTCCCTCCGACACCGACCCGATGGACGTCCTGCGCAGCGTCGTCTCGGTGCAGGGGGTCGAGCACAGGCTCGCCAAACCCACCGCGCCGCTCGCGATCCACGCCACCGCGTCTTTCCCGACGATCCTCGCCAAGTTCTACCGCCGGCAGCTCGGCCTCGAGCCCGTGAAGCCGCGGCGCGAGCTCGGCCACGCGGCGAACTACCTATGGATGATGACCGGCAAGGAGTCGAGCCCCGAGATCGTGCAGGCGCTGAACACGTACCTCGTGCTGCTCGCCGACCACGGCATGAACGCATCGACGTTCACCGCCCGCGTCATCGCCTCGACGGAATCGGACCTGACCTCGGCCCTGGTTGGCGCGATCGGCGCGCTGAAGGGTCCCGCGCACGGCGGAGCGCCCTCGGCCGTGATCGAGCAGCTCGACCTGATCGGCGCCGCGCCCGACGCCGAGACGCACATGCGCGACATGCGCAAGCGCAAGGAGAAGTTCATGGGCTTCGGGCATCGCGTGTATCGGGTCTACGACCCGCGCGCGAAGATCCTGAAAGCGATGTGCGAGCGCATGAACCCGAAGTTCTACGAGCTCGCGTCGAGGGTCGAGGAGATCGCGCTTTCGATCCTGCACGAGGAGCACCCGGAGCGGCCGCAGTCGGTCAACGTCGAGTTCTACTCCGCGGGCGTGCTCCAGGCCATCGGCCTGCCGAAGGAGTACTTCACGCCCACGTTCGCCTGCGCCCGGGTCGCGGGTTGGAGCGCTCACGTGCTCGAACAGGCCGCCCACAACCGCATAATCCGGCCGCAATCGGAATACATCGGACCGGAACCGCGGAAGCCCGTGCCGCTCGCCGAGAGGGGATAAGCCTCCTCCGGCTCGATCCGCCTGCGTGGCGGAACCTCGGTCTTTTCGGCCTCGCCTGGTTCCTGTGCATCGCGCTTGCGCTGACTGCGTGGTTCGTCGTCGCCGTGCCGCTCCGGGCGGATGTTCTCGACAACGACCTGACGCTGGTCTACATCGGGGCTCGGATCGGCCTCGAGCACGGATGGAGCCACATCTACTCGCTCTCGCTCCAGCACGAGCTGTTCGCGCAGCTGCGCCCGCACGCGGTGTTCAACGACGGCGAGCGGTTCGTCTCCCCGCCACCGTTCGCGTGGCTGGTCCTGCCGCTCGCTGTCTTCGGTCCGGCGGGCGCGACGTATGCCTGGCTCGTGCTTTCGCTCGCGGGGTTGGTCGTCGCGTGGTGGCTCGCGGCGCCGGGCCATGGGCTCCCGAGGACCCTGTGGTTGCTCGGCGCGGCCGCCTGGTACCCGGTGCTGTACGGCCTGAGCCTCGCGCAGCCCGACCTCGCGATCGTCCTGCTCGCGGCGGTCGCGTGGCGCCTGGCCGAGCATGACCGCCCGTACGTCGCCGGCGCTGTCCTCGGCCTGACGGTCATCAAACCCCAGCTCGTCCTTCTGTTGCCCGTGGTCCTTCTGTTCGCGGGTCGCTGGCGCATCGTCGCCGGCTGGTCGGCAACGGCCGCGGTCCTTGTCTTGCTCTCGCTGCTGCTCATCGGCGGCCAGGGCGTCAGCGACTACACGGCGCTGCTCAACGAGGCGCAGCACGTCACAAACAACCGCTACTTCACGCTGGCGTGGTTGTTCGGTCCAGGAGCGCTGAGCTACGCCGCGCAAGGCGTCGTGATCGTGATCGCCGCCGCCGGCGCGTACCTCAACCGCGACGCCGGCCATGCGCGCGTGTTCGCCCTCGGCATCGTCGCCACGGTGATCGGGGCGACGTACTGGCACCTGCAGGACTTCACCGTGCTCGTCCTCGCGGCGTGGCTCTTCTGGCGCGACGGACCGTCGGTGCCCATGCGCATGCTGCTGCTCCTGGTCGCCGTCGCGGGCGAGTTCGCCTGGCCGCTGACGCCCCTGCCGATCCTCGCGGGCACCGCGGTGTGGTTCGCCGCGCTCGTCGCGCCGCGCCGCGAGGCGCGCGCTAACACGCCCGCTAAGACGTCAGCCTGACCCGATGACGGTCGCCGATGTCCGCCTGCCGCGCGCCCGCGCGATCGTGGCCGCGGCCGCTGCAATCGTGTGCGTCTCGCTGCTCGTCGCGACGCACGATTTCCGACCGTATTTCGACGAGTGGACCTTCATCACGTCCGCACCCGACTGGTCCTTCCGAAGCTTTTTCGAGCCCCACAACGAGCACCCGGTGATGCTGCTCAAGGCGGTGTACTGGCTGCTGCTCAACACCGCCGGCCTTCGCACCTACGTCCCCTACATGGCGGCGCTGCTGGCTGTGCACGCCACCAACGTCCTGCTCTTGTTCGAGCTCGTGCGCCGGCGCTCGGGCGAGCTCGCCGGCCTCGCCGCGGCGCTGCTGCTCCTCGTCCTCGGCGCGGGCTGGGAGGACCTGCTGTGGGCGTTCCAGGTGGGCTGGCTGGCGTCGATCGCCTTCGGCCTGGCAGCGCTCCTGGTCCTGCCTCGGCTGCCCTGGCTCGCCGCCGTGCTGGTCGCCGTGTCGCTCATGTTCACGGCCGTCGGCCTGGCCTTCGCCGTGGCGGCGTGCGTCCAGCTCGCCCTGACCCCGGGCCGGCGCGCGAGCATCGCGTGGTTCGTCCCCGTGGGCGTCGCCCTCGCCGCCTGGTACGTCGCGTTCGGGCGCCTGGGTGCGCACCCGAGCCCGCCGCCGACGGCGGCCAACCTCTACCTCGCCATCCCTTACGTGGCGTGGGGCCTCGCCGAGGGGCTGGCGGGGATCGCGGGCCTGGCCGGATGGATCGGCGTCGCGCTGCTCGTCGCCGCGATCGGCGCTGTCGCGTGGCGTGCGCGGCGCGGCCTCGACCCCTTCGTCGCCGGCGTCGCGGCCGGCCTGGTGGCGATCTTCGCCGTCACCGGGCTGGGGCGTGCGCAGCTGGGCTGGGAGCAGGCCGGCGCCTCGCGCTACGTGTACCTGGCGGCCGTGCTCTGGCTGCTCCTGCTGTCCGACGCCGCCGGCAGGCTGCCGTGGCGCGGCACGTGGCGACCGGCTCTGGCGGCCTGCGTCTTCCTTGCCTGCTTCAACAGCGGCGCGGTCCTGGTCGAGTACGCGGCGGCCAAGTCCGCGCAGATGCAGCGCGTGGTCGCCGACCTCGACGCCCTCAACGAGTTGCGCGGCGACCCATGCCTCGACCCCAAGGGGCAGGTCGACCCGCTGGTCATGCCGTACGAGGGCTCGCCGGCGCTGTACTACCGGGCGGTCGACCACTACGGCAACCCGGGCACGCCGCCGCCGCCCGGCGACCAGGAGGACTTCGCCGGCGCCCTCCTTCGGCTCCGCAAGGCGAACTGCTGATCGTCCCTACACTTGAATCAAGTTGGCCGAATACGACTTCGACGTCGCGATCCTGGGTGGAGGCATGGGCGGCTACCCGGCCGCGATCCGGGCCTCCCAGCTCGGGCTGAAGGTCGCACTCGTCGAGGGAGGCAAGCTCGGCGGGACCTGCCTCCACGTCGGCTGCATCCCGACCAAGGCGCTGCTCGAGTCCTCGGAGCTGTACCACCGCGTGGCCGCCCGCGGGGCCGAGTTCGGCCTCAAAGCGGAGGTCGTCGGCTACGACTACCCGCGCATCGCGGAGCGCCGCGACGCCATCGTCGGCCAGCTGTACAAGGGCGTGCAGTACCTCATGAAGAAGAACAAGGTCGAGGTCGTGCTGGCCAAGGGCCGGATCCGCGACCCCAACACCATCGAGGCCGACGGGAAGATGGTCCGGGCGAAGAACCTCATCGTCGCGACCGGCTCGACCGTGAAGACGCTGCCCGGCATCACGCTCGACGGCGAGCTCATCGTGTCGTCCGACAACGCCGTTGTCGCCAAGAGCGTGCCCGAGTCGATCTGCATCATCGGCGCCGGCGCGGTCGGCGTCGAGTTCGCGACCCTCTACAACCAGCTCGGCGCGAAGGTGACGCTGCTCGAGGCTCTCGACCGCCTCGTGCCGCTGGAGGACGAGGACGTCTCGAAGGAGATGATGTCCGCCTTCAAGAAAGCCGGCATCGACGCGCGGGTCGGGGTCAAGGTCGCCGGCGCGAAGAAGGCACGCGGCGGCGTCAGCGTCGAGACCGACCAGGGCGAGGTGTGGGCGAACCAGCTCCTCGTCGCGGTCGGCCGGGCGGCCGTGTCCAAGGACCTCGGCCTCGAGCAGGCCGGCGTCCAGACGGACCAGCGCGGGTTCATCAAGGTCGACGAGTGGATGCGCACCACCGCCGACGGCATCCACGCCATCGGCGACGTCGTCGGCGGATACCTCCTGGCGCACGCTGCCGCGCATGAGGGAATGACCGCTGTCGAGGACATTGCCGGCCAGCGCGTGGCGCCGATGGAGCAGGACCTGGTCACTCGGTGCACCTACTCGCATCCCCAGATCGCGTCGGTCGGCCTGACCGAGAAGCAGGCGCGCGAGCGGGGCCACGAGGTCAAGGTCGGCAAGTTCCCGTTCTCGGCCATCGGCCGGGCGCAGATCCACGGCGAGACGGCGGGCTTCGTGAAGATGATCGCCGACGCGAAGACGGGCCAGCTGCTCGGCACGCACATCGTC
>CAYWTI010000187.1:0-9257 GCA_964461175.1 uncultured Actinomycetes bacterium
GTTGCACATGTTGCTTGTGCTTGGCGGCCGGGTTCAACCCGGCCGCAACCCGCGTGGCGCGTGGGCCGCCAGAGGCGGCAGGTGGAAGGCAACTCAAACAATCCCGACCGTATACCGGAAGGAGAGCAGGCCGAGCGCGAAGCGACCGGCCGATGAGAGGAAACCATCCGGGTTTCCTCTCATATCCCCTTGAGTGGGCTGATTTTTGGGCCGCCCGGTAGCGGGAAGGGGACCCAGGCGGCCCGGCTCGAGCACGAGCTGCACCTCCACCATCTCTCCACCGGCGATGTCCTTCGCGCGGAGGTCAAGAGCGGCACGCCCCTCGGCCAGGAGGTTGGCCGAATCATGGCCGCCGGCGACCTCGTCCCCGACGACCTGATCGTCGACGTGGTGCGCAAGCGCCTGCCGGAGGTCGAGGAGGGCGTTGGCGCGCTGCTCGACGGCTTCCCGCGTACCCTCCGCCAGGCCGAGGCCCTCGACGCAATGCTGCGCGACGAGGGGCACCGGGTGACCTTCATCGTCGCCCTGAGGGTGCCGGAGGAGGTGCTGGTCGAGCGCCTGCTCCACCGCGCCGAGCTGGAGGGCCGCACGGACGACAACCGCGAGGCCATCGCCGAGCGCATGCGCGAGTACCGCAAGCTCACCGAGGTCGTGCTCGGCCATTACCGGGCCCAGCGGGTGCCGGTCCACGCCATCGACGGCACCGGCACGCCCGACGACGTCTTCAATCGCATCAGGACGGCGCTTTCCGGAATATCCTCTCGGCAGTAGGGGAGATGGCCCGCAAAGCCCGCCAGGCCGACCTCGGTCGTTCCATCGCCCCGTCGCAGAACGGCGACGGGTATTCGCTGCCGGCCGAGGTCGGACCGCAGGTCGAGGCGCCCCGGGTCGCAAGCCCGTTTCCGCCGATCGCCGAGTACGCCTTCCTCTCCGACTGCGAGGTCAACTGCCTCATCGCCCCGAGCGGCCGCGTCGAGTGGATGTGCCTGCCGCGGCCCGACAGCCCGAGCGTCTTCGCGGCGATTCTCGACCGCGCGGCCGGGAGCTTCCGGTTCGGTCCAGCGGTCGAGCAGGTGCCCGCCGGCAGGCGATACCTGCCGGGAACGCTGGTCCTCGAGACCACGTGGCGCACGAGGACCGGCTGGATGATCGTGCGCGACGCGCTGTGCGTCGGGCCCTGGTATCACAGCCAGCGGCGGTCGGGCACCTATCGGCGGCCGCCCTCGGACCACGAGGCCGAGCACATCCTGCTGCGCACGGCGCGCTGCGTGGTCGGCCAGGTGGAGCTCAGCCTCGACTGCCAGCCGGTCTTCGACTATGGGCAGACCGGCGCGAAGTGGGAGTACGCCGGGCCGGGCTACAACGAGGCGATCGCGAGCGGGGGACAGGACGAGGTCCCGATCCGGCTCGTCACCGACCTGCGCGTGGGGTTCGAGGGGCCGGGCGCGCACGCGACCAAGGTTCTGCACCAGGGCGAGCGCGCGTACGTCGCCATGGTGTGGCCGCGCTCGCGCCACTCGACGGGCAAGGAGTACTGGGCCGAGCACCCCGCCCCCGCGAACGCCGACGAGGCGTTTGCGCGTGTCGAGCGGACCGCCGACTTCTGGCGCGAGTGGATCAACCGCGGCGAGTTTCCGGAGCATCCGTGGCAGAGCTTTCTGCAGCGGAGCGCGCTGACGCTGAAGGGCCTGACCTACAGCCCGAGTGGCGCCCTGCTCGCAGCCGCGACGACGTCGCTGCCCGAGACCATCGGCGGCGAGCGCAACTGGGACTACCGCTACACGTGGATCCGCGACGGCACGTTCATGCTGTGGGGTCTCTACACGCTCGGCTTCGCGCGCGAGGCGAACGACTTCTTCTACTTCATCGCCGACGCGGCGGCGGGGAAGAAGGAGCTGCAGATCATGTACGGGATCGGCGGCGAGCACCAGCTCAACGAGAAGACGCTCGACGACCTGAGCGGCTACGAGGGGTCGCGCCCGGTGCGCACCGGCAACGCCGCCTACGCACAGAAGCAGCACGACGTGTGGGGCGCCGTCCTTGATTCGGTGTACCTGCACACCAAGTCGCGCGATTACCTGCCGGAGGTCGTGTGGCCGATCCTCAAGCGGGCGGTCGAGTGCGCGATTGAGAACTGGCGGCTGCCGGACCGCGGCATCTGGGAGGTGCGCGGCGAGCCGCAGCACTTCGTCTCCTCGAAGCTTATGTGCTGGGTCGCGCTCGACCGCGGCGCGCGCCTGGCGGAGATGCACGGCGACCCTGCGCTGGCCGAGTCGTGGCAGCGCATCGCCGACGAGATCAAGGCCGACATCTGCGCGCGCGGCGTCGACGAGCGCGGAGTCTTCGTGCAGCACTACGGGTCCGACGCGCTCGACGCGTCAGTGCTGCTGATCCCGCTCGTCCGCTTCCTGCCTCCGACCGACCCGCGCGTCCGCACCACGGTGCTCGCCATCGCTGACGAGCTGACGGTCGACGGCATGGTCCTGCGCTACCGGACGGCCGAGACGGATGACGGCCTGAAGGGCGAGGAGGGCACGTTCACGATCTGCTCTTTCTGGCTCGTCTCGGCGCTGTGCGAGATCGGTGAGCTGGATCGCGCCCGCGAGCTGTGCGAGAAGCTGCTCTCCTACGCCAGCCCGCTGCAGCTGTACGCGGAGGAGATCGATCCTCGCAGCGGCCGCCATCTGGGCAACTTCCCGCAGGCTTTCTCGCACCTGGCGCTGATCAACGCGGTGATGCACGTGATCCACGCCGAGACCGGCGCGACGCACAAGTTCAGCGCCGCACCACCGTCCCCGCAGCCGTAGTCCGGTCCCCCCAACCCAGTGCGGTATGCGCATACCGCACCGAATCGAGTGTGGGGATAGGTGCGGTTTGCTGGAAAGCGGCCGACCTGAAGTCGGCCGACACCGCAATGCTGGTGAAAGCTCAGGGGGCCTGGCACGTCACCAGGGCGCTGCACACGACTTCGACGGGGATGCCCAGCGACAGGCCCTCCACGCCGTCGCCGACGAGCTTGGCCGACGCCACAGCGACCACGCGGCCCTGGCCGTCGACCACCGGACCGCCGCTGTTGCCCGGGCTGATCGGCGCGGAGAACTGCATGTAGTCGCTGCCGTCGAGGCTGCGGTACGCCGAGACGACGCCGACCGAGATCGTGCCGCTCAGGCCCAGCGGCGATCCGACCGCCATGACGGTCGTCCCGACCTCCGGCCTGCGACCCAGCGAGACCAGCGCCGCCAGCCGGTGCGCGGTGTGCACCACGGCGAGGTCATCGGTGACGTCGACGCGGACGACGGTGCCCGGGAAGGTGCTGTCGGCCTCCAGGATGTCGACGCTCGCCACGCCCGACGTCCAGGCGCCGGCGATGACGTGGTAGTTCGTGACGATGTCCGAGCCGCGCGCGTCGGCGTGGGCGACCCATCCCGAGCCGAGCGCGTCGCCGGCGTCGATCGTGACCACCGACAGGCGCACGGACGCCGCGGTGGCGCGCCAGTCGACGTCGAGCGCCGATCGTGCCTCGAGCACGCTGACGCGGTGCTGGAGCTGGGCGACGAAATCCTGCTGAGCCGCGGCCTGGCGCCGCAGCGCCGACTCGTCGCGCCATGTGAAGGCGAGGGCCGCGACGGCGACGGTCGCGATGACCGCCGCCGCCGCCAGCCGCACGACCGAGCTGCGGCTCACCTGAGCTCCGCGCCGAGCGTCGCCTCGGCCTTGGCCATGCTCAGCATCGCCGCGTCGAGCTTCGTGAAGCCGTCGTCGAATTTCGCCGAGCTGTCGGTGTCCATGCCGGCGATGATCTCCTGGTCGGCCGCGATGGCCGCGCTCAGCGAGTCGCCGAGGCTCGAGTCGCTCGCGGTGAGCGAGGACGGAACATCGGCCGCCTTGCGGTCGGCCTGGAAGGCCTGCAGGTCCTCGAGCAACTGCTGCGAGCTCGTCCGGCACGCGCCGAAGCCGTCGCAGTTGATCAGCGCCCAGTAGTCGGTCTGCGCCTTGCCGCTGTCCGCGACGTACATCGCGGCGTAATCGGCTATGACCTTGTTCGACGCCGCCGTCGCCCTGGTCGAAGCCAGGTCGGACTGCGTCGCGCCGAGCGTGGCGGTCGTCGAGACCAGGCGCGCGTAGAGGTCGTCGCGCTGCCGGCTGGCCGCGTACGCGTCGTACCCGAGCGCGCCGGAGGCGATGAGGGCCACGGCGCCGACGGTCGCCGTCGCCAACCAGGCCGGGCGAACGCGTCGCGGTCTCTCCACAACCGCGGCCGCGGGCGCGACCTGCTCTGGCTCCGGCTCTGGCTGCCTCTCGACCTCCTCATGCTCTTCTGCCGGCGGCGCCGGCAGGACGACGATGCTGTCCGACATCTCCACTGACATGGGAACCTCCTCCTTGAACCCGATGTGGCCGGTGACGCGGCCAAGGGTTCCGCGGAGTCGGTCTCACCCGCAGTCTCAGAGGCGTTTCGAAATCGGTCTCAGTTCCGGGGTATGGTTGCGCCGGACGAGAAGGCTGGGTTGAAGGTCCTGCGCGGGTTGTTCGAAGACGCGAAGGCGATCGACGCGGTCGTCGTCGTCCTCAGCACGTGGTTCGTGTTGGGCGCGTACGTCACCGCTTACGCCTACGTCCACGTCCAGGGCGAGGTGCTCGCGGGGCCGCAGCGCGCCGGCTTCACGATGGTCACCGCCGCGTGGTCACTCCTCACGCTGTTCCTCTTCGCCTGCTTCGCCAACGGCCTTGGCAAGGGGCGACCCTGGAATCGCGCTCTTCCTGACGGCCAGACGGGGACGTTCACGGCGGCCCTGGTCTTCGGCGCCGCATGGATCGTCGACGCCGGGTTCTGGTCGCCGTTCTTCGGCACCAACGGCGTCGGCCTCGACAGCCTGTACACGCCGCCCCACCTGATCGAGATGGCGGCCGCGGCCATCATCGTCACGGGACCGGTTCGCGCCGCCGCGCGCCGCGGAGAGACGGCCGCGACGCCTGTGACGCTGACCTCGGCCGCGCTCCTGCTGTCGGTGCTCACCTTCGCCACGCAGTTCGCCCATCCGCTCATCGACCCCTGGCCCGCGGGCAACTACGAGTTCCGCGCCCAGGCGCAGGCGCTTCCCTGGCTGGGCGAGAACATCGGCATGGCGTCGCTGCTGGCGCAGACGGCCATCCTTGCGGGCACCGCGCTGCTCCTGAACAGCGCATTCAAGTTGCGGCCCGGGGCCCTCACGTTCGTGTTCGCGCTGAACGGCGTCCTCGTGTGCATCACGAAGTGGCACTTCGAGCTGCTCCCGGTGCCCATCGCGGCCGGGGTGGCGGCCGACGCCTGGCTGGTGTGGTCGGCCCGCCGCCCTGGACATCCGACCGCCTCGCTGTGCGCGGTCGTCGGTTTCGGCTTCACGCTCGCGTACGCGATCGAGATCGCCCTGCTGCCCGCGGGCTCGACCTGGGGCGCGTCGCTCTGGATCGGAGCGGTCATCGCCGCGACGATGTTCTGCTGGCTGATGGGCCGCCTGCTCCGCGCCGGCATGCCGTCGGCCGTCATCGAGCCGTACCTCGCGCTGCCCGGTACGGAGCCGCTGCCGGAGCGTTGGACGCTCGACCCCGACAGCACCGTGCGGGAGCAGATCGTGCGCGCGGCGCTCGACGACCTGGGCACACCCGAGGCGCTCGGCCGCAGCCCGCTGTGCCGCCTGCCGAGCCTGTCCGACAGCGACTCGGCGGCGGCGGAGCTGCGGGCACTGCTCATCGACGTCATCGGCGAGCTCGCCTCCGCCGGCGGGCCTCGCGATGCGGAGTCAGGCCGCCTGCTGCTCGACTACTACGTCAAGAAGGCGGGCAGCCATGAGGTGATCATGGAGCGCCTCCACCTGTCGCGGCCGACGTACTACCGCCGGCTGCACCACGGCTTCGAGCTGGTCGCGAACCGTCTCGATCAGCTCAGCCTCGCGCGGAGCTCGCCCGCGCGAGGCTAGCGGTAGGAATCGCGCAGCGCGTCGAGCTGCCTCTCCACGTCCACGTCGACGTCGGCGGCCGCGGCGGCATCGAACGTGAGCGACTCGAGATCCCCCTCGGCGACGAGGCGGTCGATCGCGGTGGCGCGCGCCTGCATCTGCTCCGTCGTGTGCTCCGCGTGACGCAGGGTGGCCGTCAGGTCGGCGAGGTCGTTGGTGACGCCAGTCATCGCCTCGTTGATCCGGACCTGCGCCTCGGCCGCGCTGAAACGTGCCCGGATCACCTCCTGGCGCGCGGAGAAGGCCTCGATCTGGCCGGACAGGCGCTGCTCGACCATGGCCAGCGCGATCCCTTCGCGCTCGACCTCGGCCAGCTGGCGCTCGAGTGTCGCGAGCTCGTTCATAACGACCTGCCGGCGCTGCAGCGCGAGGCGGGCGGTCGCCTCGTGGCCGGCCCTCAGCTCCAGGCGCGCCTGCTCCTCCATGGAGGGAAGCTTCGCCCTGACGCCGTCGGCGGCCGCCTGGAGCCGCTCCTTCGCGGCCGCCACGTCCCTGCCGGCGGCAGCGACCTGGTCGAGCAGCGCGCGCTGGCGCTGATGCGTGGTCTTGTGCGTCACGCGTGGGTCGGGGGCAGGCGCGAGCGCAAGGCTCGCGCCGTCCCGGAAGAGCCGCGTCAGCTTGGCGATGAGGTCCATCTTTCCTTCTGCCCCTTGCTCGCGCCGGCGAGGCGATCCCGTTGGATGCGGAAGTAGTAGTTGCCGAGAAAGCCCATCGCGGCGATCACGATCACGCGCATCACGAGCACCTTGTCGTCGCTACCGAGATCGAACGGGACGGTGCCGGAGAGGATGCACGCTCCGGCGTAGAGGACGATTGCCAGGACCGTGTAGACGACCTCGACCTTGCGGGTGAACACCAGGGCGAACGCGAAGACGACTGGGAAGTAGAGGACGAACGACTGGTTGTGCAGTCCGTGCGACCCGGGCCACAGGACGACGATGGCGGTGATCAGGATCAGGTCGACGACGCTCGCGACCGTGACGACGGTGCGGTTGAGCGGGCTGCCCATCACGTAGCGGCCGTGCAGGAAGAAGTTCACCGCCATGAGGACGAGGAAGAAGGGCATCGTCTGCGTGAGGAGCGCGACGTCGGTCGACGTCCACAGCACCAGCACGATGCCGGTGACGATCACGCACCAACGGGCCCACATGATCACGGTCTGGCCGAAGAAGACGTCCTCCTGCTCGGCCTGCGCCGGGGTTCTGACTTCGCGGGGTGTGGCCATGTTTCGATTCCTCCTATGAAGCCGGCGCCGCCGGCGTGCTCTGCTCGGCTTCGTCGAGCAGCTCCTGGTGGACGCGGATGGCGTCGGCGCGTCGCTGCGCCTCGTGGCGGGCGAAGAGGTTGCCGCACACGGCGACCGCTGCGATCGTGAGCAGCCGTGTGAAGACCGCCGGGTATTCGCCGGTCGTGGCCGTGGCCAGGCAGATGACGCCGTAGACGCCGAGGACCAGCGCGGTGTAGCCGGCGGTCATCGGCGTCGGAAACGCGACCGAGATGCCGACGATCGCCGCGAAGTAGAAGATGAACACCGGCGACGGATAGCCGGTCTGGACGATGACCAGCGCGGTGACGACGCAGATGTCGGCCAGGCTCGCGCCGTAGACGACGTTGTCGAGCGCGGGGTGGCCGCGCAGCAGCTGCACGTGCAGGTAGAAGTTGCCGAACGCGAGGGCGATGATCGCGGCCAGCTGGACCTGCAGCGTGAGCAGGTCTGTCGGGCTCCAGAACGAAAGCAGAAGCCCGGTGCCGATGAGGATCCAGCGTGCCCACACGAGCACCGACTGGCCGTAGGCGAGGTCCTCGGACCGGATAGAGCCGGCGAACGAGTCGAGTCCCCGGGTGATCGCCGGCGGCGTCTTGGCGCCGGCGCTCTTGGTTGCGCCGCCTTCAGTGGGGTCGGACGGGGGCACGGCCTTCCACTGCCGGTCGACGCCGTCCCAGTACCACCTGCGGTCCGGTGAGAGCAGGTGGTCGGCGGGATCCCAGGTGGCGGCGTTCATGACTTCTTCTCCTTCGCCGCCTCGGACTTGATCCGGGCGAGCTCCTCGTCGACGTCCTTGCCGATGCTCACGCGCAGCAGCTCGGCCTCGACGAAGTCGCCGCCGCCCGCGGGCGGGAACGAGCCGAGGTCGACGAGCGTGTCGATGGCGCGGGCGCGCGCCTGCAGCCGCTCGGCTTTCTCCTCGGCGCGGCCGACGGCCATGCCGAGCTCGGCCAGCTCGCCGGAGACGCCGGCGAGCGACTCCTTCAGCCGGACCTCCGCCTCGGCCGCCGTGTAACGCGCCGAGACCACCTCGCGGTGGGTGCGGAACTGCTCGATGCGGACCTGGAGCGTGCGCTCCTGGGTGGCGAGGCGCTGCTTGTCCGCCTCCACCTCGGCGATGTGCCTGGTCAGGCCCTCCATCTCGTGGAGGGCGAGACGCTTGCGCTCGAGGGCGACGCGCGCGAGGTCGTCGCGGCCGGCCGCGACCGCGCGCCGCGCTTGGTCGTCGAGCTTGGGCATGCGCTCCTCGAGCCGGCTCGCCTGCTGCTCGAGCTGCTGCTTGGAGGTGGCCACGTCGACCAGCCCCCGACGCATGTTGGCGAGCAGCTCCTGCTGCTGGTTGTAGGCGTAGTCGAGGATCGTCCGCGGGTCCTCGGCCCTGTCGATGGCGCTGCTGACCTCGCTGTTCAGCAGCACCCTGATCCGCGTCCACAGGCTCATTGGTTGCGCCTCCTTTCTTGGGAGAGATCCGATGGGGCGCAGGTTCTCGCGGGTCGCGTCTCAGGGGCAGTCTCGAAAAGGTCTCATTGTTGGTCTCACAATTTGGGCGTGGGGCGGCTGATCGAGGTGAGTCACCCGGTGGTGCCCGGGATGAAGACGTATCCCGGCCTGCCGGAACCGACCGCGGATGTGGTCTTCGACTACGACGACTCCGCGGAGCGGTACCAGGGGAAGGCGGAATTTCGGATCGCTTCGCTGCACCTCTGCGGCAACACGGGCACATACGTAGATTCACCCGTTCACCGCTTCCGCGGCGCAGCCGACCTCGCCGCGCTGCCGCTCGAGCGCCTGGCGGACGCGGAGGCGGTGGTGCTGGACTGCCAGGGCGGCGAGCGGGCGATCGGTCCGGAGGCGCTGGCCGACGTCGAGCTGCGCTACCGGGCGGTGCTGCTCCGAACGGAGTTCTCTCGCTTCTGGGGCACGCCGTCGTACTTCTCGGAGCCGAACCCGTTCCTCACCGCGGCCGCCTGCGAGATGCTCGTCCGGGCGGGGGC
>CAYWTI010000188.1:0-2998 GCA_964461175.1 uncultured Actinomycetes bacterium
AGCGCCGCACGCCCTCCCGCCAGCGAGCCGATCACGTCGAGGATCGAGGGGATCCCCGCGCCGTCGAGCGACAGCTTCGTGAACCGCTCATGCGTGTCGTGGGAGAGCTGGATCTCCGCGAGCTGCACCTCGGTCCGGCGCTGCAGCTCGCTCCGCTCGAGGATGCCCGCGACCTGGGCGGCGATCGCTCGCAGGAAGTCGATGTCCGAAGGCGTGAACTCACGTCGCTCGGTGCTCTGCACGTTGAGCACGCCGACGAGTCGCGGCCCGGACTCGATCGGCACTGACGCCATCGAGTGGAAGCGATCCTCGTCCAGGCCCGGGACCCACTTCCAGTGCGGCTCCCGGCTCACGTCCGGCACGACCGCGGCGCGCCGCGACTCGGCCACCCATCCGGTGATGCCCTCGCCCACGCTCATCGTCACCTTGCCGACCATGTTCTCGTTGAGGCCGTTGGTGGCCGTCAGCCGAAGCTCGTCCCCGTCCGCGCCGACCAGGTAGAGCGAGCAGACGTCGGCGCCGATCGCCGAGGTGGTCTCGCGGATGATGAGCTCCAGCAGCTCATCGGAACGCTGCGTCGTCGCGGCCGCCTGGGCAAGGCGGACCAGGAAGTTCAGCTCCCGAACCGCCAGGCTCGACGAGTCCGCCGCTCTCGCCCTTACCACCGTGTCAACCACACCATGGGAAGCACTTCACATAGTGTGACCGATACAGGATCGACCGGGCGCTGGGATAGGGGTAGATTGGCGGGCGTGAGCCGCTGGCGCCAGCACTTCGCAGGGGTCGACCTTCCGGTACCCGTGCGCGGCGGGGCCAAGGTCACCGGCATCAACCTCGACAACGCCGCGAGCACGCCGCCCCTCAAGCGTGTGCGCGACGCCGTCAACACATTCTCCGACGTCTACTCGAGCGTCCACCGCGGCACCGGCTACAAGTCGCGGGTCTCCACCGACGCCTACGAGCGCGCGCGGGAGCAGGTGGCGCGCTTCCTCTGCATCGACGACCGATCGCAGGTCGTCATCTTCGTCAAGGGGGCGACGGACGCGCTCAACCGGATCGCCGCCGAGCAGGCGCGGTTGGACGGCAGGCGGGTGCTCGTGACGGAGATGGAACACCACGCCGACCTGCTGCCGTGGCGGCATCGCAGCGGCCACATCATGGTCGGGCTCACGCCGGAGGGCGAGATCGACGTCGAAGCGATCGAGCACGCCCTCACGGAAGCCGCTGGCGCCGTCGGCCTCGTCGCCGTGTGCGGCGCGTCGAACGTGACGGGCTTCGTGTCACCAATCCACGAGATCGCAGAGCTGGCGCACCGGCACGGAGCGCTCATCTCCGTCGACGCCGCCCAGCTGGCGCCGCATCACCGCATCGAGGCTCGGCCGGCGAGCGACCCCGGCCACCTCGACTTCGTCTCGTTCTCGGGCCACAAGATGTACGCGCCGTACGGCGCCGGCGTGCTGGTGGCGCCGCGCGACTTCTTCTCCGGGGCGCCCGAGGTGATGGGAGGTGGCGCGATCCAGATCGTGACCTGGGACGACACGATCTGGGCCGGCCTGCCCGACCGCGAGGAGGCCGGCTCGCCGAACGTGATGGGCGCGGTGGCGCTCGGGGTCGCGATCGAGACCCTGCTTGATCTCGGCTTCAAGGCGATGCTCGATGACGAGTCCGCGCTCGGCGTAAGGCTGCTCAAGGGCCTCAGCGAGATCCCACGCGTCGGCGTGCTGGGCGGCCTGCAGCCCGGCGCCAACGGCCGCCTCGCGCTGGCGAGCTTTGTCGTCGAGGGCATGGACCACGGGCTCGTCGCCGCCGTGCTCAGCCACGAGTGGGGCATCGCCGTGCGCCACGGATGCTTCTGCGCGCATCCGTACCTGATCCACCTTCTGCACATGTCGAAGGACGATGTGTCGAAGATCGTCGACGACATGACGACCGGCCGCCGCAAGGTGCTGCCCGGGGCCGTGCGCGCGAGCCTCGCGCCCTACAACACCGAGGCGGAGGTCGACCGTTTCCTCGAGGCGGTGAGCGAGATCGCGAGCGGCCGGATCGGCGGGGAGTACCGACAGGACGACGAGGGCGAGTACGCACCTGCCGGCGGCTGGCCCCGCGTGGAGGTAGCGCTTTGATCAAGCTCCTCGTCGAGGTCGTGCTCGCGATCTTCCTGCACCCGGTCGCCTTCGTCCTCGCCGTCATCGACATCGTGAACCGCAAGGACATGGGTGGGCTCGGCAAGGTGCTGTGGATCGTCATCAGCTTCTTCTGGGGGATCGGGCCGATCCTCTACATCCTCCTGGGGGGCGGCAAGCTCTGGTGAGATGAGCGACCGGGGGGCGAACAGGGCCCTGGTCCTCGGTCTTCTCGCCATGTGGTTCGGCGTCTTCGCCCCCTTCGCGATCTTCAGCGGCACGCGCTCGCTGCAGCGGATCCACGCGTCGCACGGCGAGCTGCGCGGCGCGGCGCGCGCAACCGCCGGCCTCGTCGCGGGACTCCTCGGCCTTGTGGTCGTCGTGGTCGGTATCGGCTGGTGGGTGCTGTCGTCGTCGTGATCGCTCGCGTGCTCCTGGTCGTGGTCGCCGCCCTGATCGCTCTCTTGACGTACCCAGGCGCGCTCGCCGTCTCAGTCGCGACCGCGCTCACGCCCGCGCTGCCGGCGTCGGCGCCGCCCGTGGGCGACCTTCCCTGGCTCCACGTCGCGCACCCGTCGGGCGGTGCGCCGTACATCGCCGACGACCAGGGACGCGTGGTCTTGCTTCACGGGGCCATCCCTGCGAGCCTGATCGAGTTCGGGCCCGGCACATCGCCGGTGTACCCGATCGACCCGGCCGCATACGCGGGCGGGCGCTGTCCGGCCAACTCGAGCCAGAGCCGCTACCCGCCGCTCTGCCAGGCCGACCTGCAGGCGATGGCCGCTCTCGGCTTCAACTCCATCCGGCTGCCGATCTCATGGAGCGTGCTCGAGCCGGACCGGGGAAGGTTCGACGACCTCTACCTCGACCGCGTG
>CAYWTI010000189.1:0-5518 GCA_964461175.1 uncultured Actinomycetes bacterium
CATTCGGCGCGTGTCGTGCCGAACCGCCAGCGAGCGGTCACCGACGTGGCCATGATCCTGTCTCGCGTTTCGGGCAACGTCGTGAAGCGGTCTTTGATGTAGCCGTGAAACTCAGAGTCGGTCGTCTTCAGGACGACGAGGTCGGTCACGCCGCCGACGACCCACTCGGAGTCGCGGGTGCGTGTCACCGTGGCCAGGCGTTTTTCCGACCCGCCGCGGGCGAAGGCGTGGTCGCCAAGCCTTCTCCACGCGAACTCTTCGATCGACACCCGCGCGCGGTGCACCGTCGGGAACTGGCTGACGAAATGCCGCGCCAGGCGCAGGCCGAAGTCTTCGATTTCACCCATCGGCTCGCTGGCGAAGGCGAAGACGGTGTTCTTTTGCGTGTCGGTCGGCACGACCTTGCTGTTGTCGCCGGTGAGATGGGCGTCGGCGAAAGCGCCCGCGAGTGCGACCGAGACGTTGAGGTCCTTGATCTCATGGCGCGCGCCGCTCTTGTCGATGCGCACGACGTGCGTTTCCGCCTTGCCGTACTGGTTGCCGCCGAGCACGATCTTCGACACTCAGGTCCCCTTGTATGTGGTGTAGCCGAAGGCGCTGAGCAGCAGCGGCACGTGAAGATGGCCGCCCTCGAAGCTGAAGACGACCGACACCGACGGGTAGAACGCGCCCAGGCCGGACCGCTCGAAGTACGGACGCGTGTCGAACTCGAGCCGGTACTCCGCGGCGTCGAGCTCGTCCTCGCTCAGCGACCGCACGCGACCGTCGGCGTCCGTCGTGGCCTGCGCCACCTCGCGCCAGTCGCCGTCCGCCTCGCGGCGGTGCAGCACCACGTCGAGGCCGGCCGCCGGCGTGCCACGCATGGTGTCGAGGACGTGGGTCGAGATGCTCACGACGCCCGCAGCCTGTCCAGCCGAAGGTGCGCGATCTTGCGCAGCTCGCGCCTGGCCTCGGCAAGCTCGGTCGCCGGGTCGTTCTTGATGCGCCGGCGCAGCTCGGCGAGGATCTCGTCGGCGCCGCGGCCGCTGGCGAAGATCAGGAACACGTGGCCGAACCGCTCCTCATAACGTCGATTCTCGGCGGCCAGCAAAGCCAGCGTCTCGGCCGAGGCATCCATCGCCCGGCTCTGCTCGCGGGTCGAGTCGGCGCCTCCGCGCTCGCCGATCCGCGGATGCGCCTGCATCGCCGCGAGCCACTCCTCGTCCGTGAGCTCGTCCATGGCGCGGTCCGGGTCCTGGCCCGCGGCCACCGAGCGTGCCCACCGCCGGTTCGCGAGACAGGCGTAAAGGCGATCCTCATTCGACGCCAAGAGGCACGACCTCGACCCGGCCGACGTCCACGAGCCCGCGGTCGGTGATCTTCAGCTCCGGTATGACCGACAGCGCGAGAAAGCTCAGGGTCATGAACGGCGAGGCCATGGTCACACCCATGCCCGCAAGCCGTTTCTCCATCGACCGCAGCCGTTCATGGACCTCCGCGAGCGGCCGGTCGCTCATCAGCCCCGCGATCGGCAGCGGCAGCTCCTCGACCACGCGGCCACCTTCGGCGATGACGATGCCGCCGCCGGTCTCAGCCAGGCGCGTCACGCACACGGCCATATCGGCATCGTCCACGCCGAGGAGGACGATGTTGTGTGCGTCGTGGGCCACGGTCGACGCGAAGGCGCCCCGGCGCAGGCCCACGTTGGTCGCGAAGCCGAGACCGACCCGGCCGCTGGCGTGGTGGCGCTCCACCACCGCGATCTTGACCAGGTCGCGCGACGGGTCGGCGACGACACAGCCGTCGCGCACGGTGGGCTCGACGACCTCGACGCCGGTGAGCAGCTGGGCGGGGACGACGCGCATGACGCGGACCTGCTTCGGACCGGCAGGGACGCGGAACGAGGCTGCGTCGACCGGCGCGAGGCTGACCGTCTGCCGCACCCACTCCGGGACCTTCACCTCGACGAACCGGGGCGGCGCTCCACGCTTGAGGACCTGGCGCGGCTCGAAGGAGCGAAGGTCGTCGAGAACGAGAATGTCGGCCTGGTAGCCGGGCGCGATCGCGCCAAGCGACCACAGGCGGTGGCACAGCGCGGGGTTGATGGTCGCCATGACGAGCGCGTCCTCGGGGCTGACGCCGTCCTCGACCGCAACCCGGACCATCTGGTTGATGTGGCCCTGCTCGACGATGAAATCGGGCTCGCGGTCGTCGGTGCAGAAGGCGCAGCGGTCGGTGCCGTACCTCTTCACGAGCGGGAGGAGGTCGCGGAGGTTGCGCGCAATGGAGGCCTCGCGAATCAGCACCCACATGCCGAGGCGCCGCTTCTCCAGCGCCTCCTCGTAGGTGAACGACTCGTGGTCGGTCGTGATCCCCGCGGCGACGTATGCGTTCAGCGGCGCGCCGCGCACGCCGGGCGCGTGGCCGTCGACGTGGTCGGTGAGCCCGGTCTCGAGCTTGGCGAGCTCTTGCGCGTCGCCCGCGATCACGCCCGGGAAGTTCATCATCTCGGCGATCCCGATCGTGCGGTGACGGCGGAGAAGGCTCTCGATGTCGCCGGGCGTGAACGGCCGTCGCGGCGATTCGAACCGCGACGCCGGGACGCACGACGACGCCATCACGAACACGTCCAGCGGGAGGTCGTCGCAGCAGTCGAGCAGCCAGTGGATGCCGTCGGTGCCGAGGACGTTGGCGATCTCGTGCGGGTCGGCGACGACGGCGGTCGTGCCATGGGCGAGGACGGCGCGCGCGAACTCGTCGACCATGAGCTTCGAGGACTCGATGTGCATGTGCGCGTCGATGAACCCCGGCACGAGATAGGCGCCCGACACATCGAGCCGCTCGCCCTTCTCGTAGCGGCCGAGACCGACGACGTGACCGTCTTTGATCGCGACGTCGACGTCGAGCCATTCCTTGGTGAAGACCGAGAAGACGTGGCCGCCGGACAGCACGAGATCGCCCGGCTCATCACCACGCGCGACCGCCATCCAGTGTGCGTCGATAGCGGAGACTTTAGCGGCATGTCGATTGGTGCGCGGCTGCGCCGCCTCGAGGACCCGCGGCTGTTGCGCGGAGAGGGGCGCTTCGTCGACGACCTGCATCCGGATGGCTGCCTGCACGTCGCTTTTCTGCGCAGCCCGCTGGCGAGCGGCGCGGTGCGTCGGGTCGAGGCGACGATCACGGCCGCCGACCTCGAAGGCTCGTGCCTGCCGCTCGCGGTGCACCTGACGACGCCGGGCGCCATCTCGCCGCCCCGACCTCTTATCGCCGGTGAGCGCGTGCGTTTTGCGGGCGAGATCGTCGGCGCGGTGGTGGCGCCCGACCGCTACGCGGCCGCCGATGCCGTGCAGGCCGCCGACGTCGAAATCGAGCCGCTGCCGCCGGTGCTCACGTTCGAGGAGGCGCTTGCGCCCGGCGCGCCGCTCGTCCACGACGGCGTGCCGGGCAACGTCTACTTCGCCGGGCGGCGGACGTACGGCGATCCCGCCGCCGCGTTCGCCGGCGCCGACCTCGTGGTCGAAGGCGAGGTTGTTCACCCGCGCGTCGCAGCGGCGCCCATCGAGCCTCGTGGGGTCGTCGCGGTGCCCGAGGGCGAGGGCGTCACGGTCTGGACGTCGACGCAGGTCCCCCATCTCGTCGCCGACGCCATCGCCGAATGCCTCGGCATCGACCGTGGCGCGGTGCGCGTCGTCGCCACCGACGTCGGGGGCGGGTTCGGCGTCAAAGCGCAGGTCTATCCCGAGGAGGTGCTGCTGGCGTGGATCGCGCGGCGCAAGCGCGCGCCGGTCAAATGGATCGAGACACGCTCGGAGCACATGCACTCCGCCAGCCACGCGCGCGACCAGCGCGTGAGGTTCGCCGCGGCCGTCCGCCGCGACGGCCGCGTGCTCGCGATCCGGGCGGCGATCCATTCGAGCATCGGCGCGTACGGCATCCGCCCGTTCGGGCCGCTCCTCGACCCGCTCGGCACGGCCGGCCTCATCCCCGGCCCGTACGACGTGCGCGACTACGAGTACGAGACGTACGCGGTCGCGACGAACAAGTCACCCGAGGGCCCGTACCGCGGCGTCGGCATGGTGACCGCGGTGCTGGTGCACGAGCGGCTGATGGAGCTGATCGCGGGACGGCTCGGCCTCGACTCTCTCGAGGTGCGGCGGGTCAACTTCGTCGCCGCCTCGCACATGCCGTACGTCGCGGTCACCGGCCATCCCTACGAGTCGGGCGACTATGCCGCCGCGCTGGCGGCTCTGGACGTGACGGCTTTGCGTCAGGCGGCAACGCGAGCGCGGGCAGACGGTCGGCTCGCGGGCGTCGGCGTGGCGTCCTACGTCGAGTACACCGGCGCCGGCTCATCCACGTTCGTGGGCCGCGGCATGGTCGACATTCCCGGCAGCGACACGGCGCGGGCGTGGGTCGCCGACGACGGTCTGGTGCACGTGCAGACCAGCTGTCCCGCCATGGGCCAGGGGACGCACACGACGCTGGCGCAGGTGGCGGCCACGGCGCTCGGTGTCGAAGCGGCAGCCGTCATCGTCGAGCAGACCGACACCGCGCGGGTCGAGGCCGGCACCGGGTCGTTCATGAGCCGCGGCTCGGTCACGGCCGCGACCGCGGTGTTCCGCGCCGCCTCGCTCCTGCGCGAGCTCATCGCCGAGAACGGCGAGCCGGACGTGAGCGTCACGTACGACCCGGCGCAGGCGGCGCACCCGTACGCGTCGCACGCGTGCCTGGTCGAGGTCGACCGCGAGACGGGCGCGGTCGAGATCGTTCGCTATCTCGTCGCCGAAGACTGCGGCGTCGTGATCAACCCGACCATCGTCGAGGGCCAGGTGACCGGCGGCGTCGCCCAGGGCGCGGGCGCAGCGCTACTCGAGGAGGTGAGCTACGGGCCCGACGGCCAGCTGCTTACCTCCACCTTCGTCGACTACATGATCCCGAGCATCGGCGAGGCGCCTGGCGTCGAGATCTCGCACCTCCACACGCCGTCAACGGTGCACGAGCTCGGGACGAAGGGCGCGGGCGAGGGCGGCACGATCGGCTCGACGGCCGCGATCGCGAATGCCGTCGCCGACGCCCTCTCGCTCACCGACTTGAAGCTACCCCTCACGCCCGACCTGCTCTATGACGCCTGAGCCGTTCTCGCCGGTCAGCCACCTCGAGTGGAACGCGGAGCGGCGTCCCGCTGCGACCGCCGTCTGGGACGGCCGCGACATCGCCTTCAGCGAGCTCCTGGATGCGGTTCGGGCCGCGCAGGGCGCCCTGGCGGGCATGGGCGTCGAGGAGGGCGACGTCGTCGGCGTGCAGCTCGCCAACACGTGGGAGTACGTGGCGCTCGAGCTCGCGATCCCGGACATGGGGGCGGTAATCCTGCCGTTGCCGCCCGCGCTCGGACGCCACGAGCTGAGCTGGATCGAAGACAAGGCCAGGCCCCGCGTCATCATCCGCGACGCCAGATTCGAGGCCGCTCAGGCGCCGCGGCCGAAGAGCGTCGCAGCCGATCCCGACCGGATCGTCGAGATCGCGCTGACCTCCGGCACGA
>CAYWTI010000190.1:0-7474 GCA_964461175.1 uncultured Actinomycetes bacterium
GCCGCCCGCGCCAACAAGAAGGTGATCGGCATGGACGAGCTCGAGGAGGCGATCGCCCGTGTCATCGCCGGCCCCGAGCGCAAGAGCCGGCGCATCTCCGAGCACGAAAAGGAGATCATCGCCTACCACGAGACGGGCCACGCGCTCGTCATGAAGGCGCTGCCGCACACCGACCCGGTGCACAAGGTCTCGATCATCTCCCGCGGCATGGCGCTCGGCTGGACAATGAGCCTGCCCGAGGAGGACAAGTACCTCATCTCGCGCGACGAGCTGATGGACCAGATCGCCGGCATCATGGGCGGTCGCGTCGCGGAGGAGATCGTGTTCGGCGACATCACCTCGGGCGCGGAGAACGACATCCAGCGCGCGACCCAGATGGCGCGGCGGATGGTGACGCAGTGGGGCATGTCGGACAAGCTCGGGACCGTGACGATGGGCCACAAGGAGGAGCTCGTGTTCCTCGGCCGCGACCTCGGTGAGCAGCGCACCTACTCGGAAGAGGTGGCGGCGATCATCGACGAGGAGATCCGCCGCATCATCGACCACGGCTACCAGACGGCGAAGACCATCCTGACGCAGCAGCGCCGGAAGATGGACGCCGTCGTCGAGCAGCTGAAGGTCGTGGAGACGATCGACGCCAAGGAGCTCGACCGCATCCTCGCCAGCGAGGAGCCCGAGGCTCCCGCCGCCGCCGGCGCCTCCTAAGCCGTAGGGGTCCCCGCGAACTCACGCCGAAGGCTCTGAGTTCGTGGGGATTAGCGACGTCTGACGCGCTGACGGTCGCGGGCCGCGGCAATCTCGGCCGCAGCCTGGCGCGCGCCGCGAAGGCGCGGCTCGTGCCCGCCCGCGAGGGATTCCGGCTTCCACGCGAGGGCATCCTCTTCCTCGCCGTGCCCGACGGCGCGGTCGGCGCGATGGCCGCGCGAATCGGCGCCACGCGGCCGCCGCCCGACCTCGCGGTCGTCCACCTCAGCGGGGCCTTGGGCCTCGACGTCCTGAAGGGCGCGCGTGCGAGTGCCATCGGTTCCTTCCATCCGCTGCAGTCGTTTCCGTTTCCGCGCCCGCCCGAGGCGTTCCGCGGCATCACGATCGCGGTCGACGCCTCGGGTGCGCCCCTCCGCCGCCGGCTCGATTCGCTGGCGCGCTCGCTTGGCGCGACTCCCAAGCGCGTGACCGACGAGCAGCGCGCCGTCTACCACGCCGCCGCCGTCTTCGCGTCGAACTTCGTCGACGTCGTCGTCGCCGAGGCCGTGCGCCTGCTCATGGGTATCGGATGGACGCGCAAGGAGGCGGAGACCGCGTTGATGCCCCTCGTCGAGGGCGCGGTCGACAACATCAAGGGTCGTGGCGTGGTCGCCGCTCTGACGGGACCGATCCGCAGAGGCGACGCCAACACGGTCGCGCGACACCTCGCGGCGGTGGACAATCCCGACCTTTATCGTATGCTCGGCCTGGTCGCGCTCGACATCGCCAGGAAGGCGGGACTGGAGCCTTCGGCGGCCGAGCGGACCGCAAGGGCGCTGACCCGGAAAGCGGCAGCGACCCGGAGGAGAAGGTCGTAGATGGCCACTGTGCTGGACATCCAGCGGTACAAGGACGAGGGCAGGCGCTTTGCCATGCTCACCGTTTACGACTTCCTGAGCGCCCGGCTGCTCGACGAGGCCGGCATCCCGATCCTGCTCGTCGGCGACAGCCTGGGCATGGTCATGCTCGGCCACCCGACGACGCTGCCCGTGACGATGGAGGACATGCTCCACCACGCCAAGGCCGTCGCCCGCGGCGCGCGGCAGGCGCTGCTCGTCGGCGACATGCCGTTCATGTCCTACCAGGCATCGGTCGAGGACGCGGTGCGGAACGCGGGACGGTTCATCCAGGAAGCCGGCATGCACGCGGTCAAGCTCGAGGGCGGCGGCACCGTCGTCGAGATCACCCGCCGGCTCGTCGACGCCGGCGTCCCGGTGATGGGGCACCTCGGCCTGACGCCGCAGTCGGTGCACGCGATGGGTGGGTTCAAGGTCCAGGGCAAGACCGACGCGCAGGCCGCGCGGATCCTGGCGGACGCGAGGGCGCTGGAGGAGGCGGGCGCGTTCAGCATCGTGCTCGAGGGCATGCCGAGCAAGGTGGCGGCGGAGATCACGCACGCCCTGCGCATCCCGACCATCGGCATCGGCGCGGGCCCTGCATGCGACGGCCAGGTGCTGGTCTTCCACGACATGCTCGGGCTGACGACCGGTAAGGCGCCCAAGTTCGTCAAGCGGTACGCCAACCTCGCCGAGGACATCTCGCGCGCGGTGAACGCGTACGCCGACGACGTCCGCACCGGCAAGTTCCCCGGTCCGGAGCACGAGTACTCGACCAACGGATCGACGCCAGCGAAGGACCCGAGCGAGGTCAGGTACGGCGGTTGACGTTATCGAGACGCCGGGCGCGATGCGCGAAGCATCGCGCCGCTGGCGTCGCGACGGCCGGACGATCGGCCTCGTGCCCACGATGGGCGCGCTGCACGCCGGCCACATGAGCCTGGTCGAGGCGGCGCGGGCCGAGAACGACGTCGTCGTGGTCAGCGTCTTTGTCAACCCGCTCCAGTTCGGTCCGAACGAGGACCTGGACCGCTATCCGCGCGACTGGGATGGCGACCTCCGGATGCTCACCGCCGCGGAGGTTGACGCCGTCTACCGGCCGCCGCTCGACGCGATGTATCCGCCGGACTCGGCGACCCGCGTCCGCGTCGCCGGCGTCGCCGAGGGGCTGGAGGGCAACGCCCGCCCCGGTCACTTCGAGGGCGTGGCGACGGTCGTGACGAAGCTGTTCGCGGCGGTGCAGCCCGACCGCGCGTATTTCGGCCAGAAGGACGCGCAGCAGGTCGCGGTCGTGCGGCGGCTGGCCGCCGACCTCGACCTGGGCGTCGACATCCGGGTGGTGCCGACGGTGCGCGAGGCGGACGGCCTGGCCCTCAGCTCGCGCAACGTCTACCTCGACGCCCACGAGCGCGCCGCGGCGGCGACCATCAGCGCCGCGCTGCGCGATGCGGCCCAGGCGTATTCCTCGGGCGAGCACGACACTGGCAGGCTCAGGGCGCGGATCGCCGCCCGGCTGGCGCTCGAGCCGCTCGTCCAGCCCGACTACGTCGAGCTCGTCGACCCGGCTACTTTTCAGAAGCCTGCGCCGGGCGCGCGCAGGGCGCACTCTGGACTGCTGGCGGTGATCGCGGCGAGGGTGGGGAAGACCCGCCTGATCGACAACCACGACGTCACCAAACCCTTTCCCGGGTAGGCGACTTTCCTGCGGTACAATTGACGCTCGTTTTGGCGGAGGCCTTTCTGACGACCAACACGACACCAATAATTTCTAGGGGGTTCATATCGTGGGTACTGAGTCTGGTGCCGTCCTGACCGAAAACGAGGAGGCAACCGACCAGGATTCATCCGGCGCGATGACGATGGAGGACTACCTCCACTTCGAGGAGGAGGCCTTCAAGACCCCCAACCACGGGGACATCGTGGATGGGATCGTGGTACGCGTCGACCCGGACGAAGTCCTCGTCGACATCGGCGCGAAAGCGGAAGGGGTGATCTCGAGCAAGGAGCTCGGGCTGCGCGGGGACACGGACTCGGCCGGCCTCGAGCCGGGCGACCAGATCAAGGTCTACGTGCTGCAGCCGGAGAACGAGGAGGGCAACGTGGTCCTCTCGCTACGCCGGGCGCGCGCGGAGACGACGTGGATCGTCGCCGCGGAGAAACAGACGGACGGCACGGTCATCGACGCCGACGTTCGGGAGCAGAACAAGGGCGGGCTGATCGTCAACATCCTCGGCCTGCGCGGCTTTTTGCCCTCGTCGCAGGTGGCGCGCGCGTACGCGGGCAACCTGGAGAGCCTTGTCGGCAAGCGCATCCCGGTCAAGATCCTCGAGGTCAACCGCAAGCGCAACCGGCTGATCGTCAGCCAGAAGGCGGCGGAGGACGAGGACCGCGCACGCAAGCGCGAGGAGCTGTTCTCGCGCCTGCAGACAGGCACGGTCGTGCGCGGCACGGTGTCGGGCATCACCAGCTACGGCGCGTTCGTCGACATCGGCGGCGCGGATGGCCTGATCCACATCTCCGAGCTGTCCTGGGACCGCGTGTCCAAGGTGACCGACGTGCTCCAGCTCGGCGAGGAGGTCAGCGTCAAGGTCATCAAGCTCGACCCCGAGCAGACCCGCATCTCGCTTTCCCTGCGCCAGCTGCAGCAGGACCCGTGGGAGCGGCTCGTGCAGTCGATGCCCGTGGGCTCGATCGTCGAGGGGCAGGTCACGAAGACGAAGAAGTACGGCGCCTTCCTCCAGATCCTCCCGGGGATCGAGGGCCTGCTGCACATCTCCGAGCTGTCGTGGGACCACGTCGAGCGGACGGAGGACGTGCTGAAGGTCGGGGAGACGGTGCAGGTGAAGGTCATCGGCATCGACACCGCCCGGCGCCGGATCTCTCTCAGCCTGAAGCAGCTGTCCGCACCGCCGGCGACCGTCGGCGCCGGATCGCCGCAGCATCGGCAGCACGACTACCCGAGCGAAGACGAGGAGGAGTAGCGCCGCTCCCCAGGCTCAGTCGCTGAGCGTGGCCAGGCGCTCGCTCGCGGGCGAGTAGTAGGGGTCGATCTGCAGCGCGCGCTCGTACGCGCGCCTGGCGCCTTCGACGTCGCCCCGCTGACGGTAGCCGTCGCCGAGCTGCACGTACAGGCCAGGGTCCGTTTCGCCGAGGTCGGCCGCGCGCTGCATCTCGGGCACTGTGCCAAGCGCCCAGTGGTACTGCGCCTGGAGGGGATCGATCCGCACGGCCAGGTCGGCGCGCCCCGAGAGATACCAGGTGTCGGCGACGAGCGGGAGAACCGCGAGCGGTACCGCGACGACCACGAGGAGCGAGGCTAAGGCGCCCTGCCAAGCCTTGACGGCAGACGAAGCCGCCGGCACGTCGTTGCGCTGCACCGCTGACCACAGCGTTCCGAGGAGCAGCCAGAACACGCCGGTGACCGGCGCCCAGTCGAAGTTGAAGCACACCCAGACGCTGTAGGCCACCAGCGCGGCGGCAAGCCCCGGGACGTCCGGTCCGTAGCGTGCCCGCCATGCCGCACCGAAGACGACGAACAGCACCCACCCCAGCGCCGCGAGACCGATCACGCCCTGCGTCACCGCGATGTCGAGCGGGCCCGAGTGGATGCGGTCGAAGGTGACGAGCCCGGCGTAGTCATGGGTGAGGTAGTGGCCGAAGGCAAGGCCCGTGGTGTCCTCGCCCCACCCCGTGAGCGGCCGGCCGCCGAACATGCGCAAACCGTCCGACCACAGGCTGAGGCGCAACGCCGCCGGGTCGTCGTTGAGCGCGCGCAGCGGAGAGACGAGGATGAAAGCGGTCGCGGCCGCCACCGCCGCGATCGACACCCCGGCGGCGGCCACGGAGAGACGGCGCGGCACCGCCATGGTCACCAGCGCGAGGCAGCCCGCGACCACGGCCAGCGCCCCGCTACGCGAGGTCGTCGTCACCAGCCCGGCGACCATGACGACGACGGCCGCGGCCCACGGCCCGACGAACAGCGTCATCCGCCGCGCCCGGTCGATCGCGAGCGGTATGGCCATCGCGATCAGGGCGGCGAGGAGGTTGGCGTTGCCGAGGTTGCCGTCGGGCCGGAACGAGGCGTGGCCGAACGCCTGCTGGAGGGCCTCGAGAGACGCGACCGAGGTGCCGAACACGAACGCCGCCACGACGGCGTCGCGCTGGACGCGGGTGCGGAGCAGCCAGACGGCGGCCGCGGCAAGGCCGAGGTACGCCAGGCGTACGGGCAAGGACTCGTAGCGTGTGTACGAGCCGGCGAGGCTGAGCGGCCAGGAGACCGAGAACGCGAACGCCAGGATCGCGGCCACGGCCGCCACGGCGAGCGGGAGACGGAGGTTTCCGAGCCCGGCCGCGCGGGGTATCAAGAAGGCCAGCCCGACACCGATGCACGCGCCGGCGAGCACGATCGACGTTCGCGGGAGGATGTACGTGTCGGCTGCGGAGGGTAGAAAGACGACCGGCAGCGTTAGCGCCACAAGCGGGGGCAGGAAGCCGGCGAAACGTTCGAGAAGGCGCTGCACCGGCCGATTCTTAACTGAAATCGGGGGCCGGAGTTGGACGTTATATTAGGTGCGGAGGTACCACCGGGTACCACTGTTCACATCGAGGAGGTGCTGGCCCCACCTAGTAACCGCGGAAGACCAGGAGGAAAAAGGGATCTTGTATCCATTTGAAAGGTTCACTGAGCGGGCCAAGAAAGTTCTGACGCTTGCTCAAGAAGAAGCAGAACGGTCGCACCACAGCTACATCGGAACAGAGCACCTGCTCCTGGGTCTCCTGCGTGAGGGTGAAGGCCTGGCCGCCAAGGTCCTCAACAACCTTGGCGTAGAGATCGGCAAGGTCCGCCAGACGATCGAGTCGGTCCTCGGTCGCAACGAGCGGATCATCATCCAGCAGATCATCCCGACCTCGCGCGTCAAGAAGGTCATCGAGATCTCCTTCGAAGAGGCGCGGCGGATGGGTCACAACTATGTCGGCACCGAGCACCTGCTCCTCGGCCTGCTCATCGAGGGCGAGGGCATCGCGGCTCACGTGCTGGAGGACCTCGGCGCGAACCTGGAGAAGGTCCGCGGCGAGATCGAGCGCCTGCTCCACGACTCGAGCGCGGAGACCGAGGCCGAGCCGGCGCCGAAGAAGCCGTCGAAGACCCCTCTGCTCGACCAGTTCGGCCGCGATCTGACCGAGCTCGCGCGGCGCAACCAGCTCGACCCCGTGATCGGCCGCGAGACGGAGATCGAGCGCGTCGTCCAGATCCTCAGCCGCCGCACCAAGAACAATCCCGCCCTCATCGGCGAGCCAGGCGTCGGCAAGACGGCCATCGCCGAGGGCCTCGCCCAGCAGATCAACCTCGGCAACGTGCCCGAGTCGCTGCAGCACAAGCGAGTGCTGACCCTCGACATGGGCGCGCTCGTCGCGGGCACCAAGTACCGCGGTGAGTTCGAGGAACGGTTGAAGAAGATCCTCGACGAGATCCGCTCGAGCCGCGAGGTCGTGCTGTTCATCGACGAGCTGCACACCCTGGTCGGCGCGGGCGCCGCCGAAGGCGCCATCGACGCCGCGAACATCCTCAAGCCCGCCCTCGCGCGTGGCGAGATCCAGTGCATCGGTGCGACGACGCTGAACGAGTACCGCAAGTACATCGAGAAGGACGCCGCGCTCGAGCGCCGTTTCCAGCCGGTGTACGTCGACCAGCCGAGCGTGCACGAGACGATCGACATCCTCAACGGCGTCAAGTCGCTTTACGAGAAGCACCACCGCGTCGTCATCACCGACCAGGCCGTGCGCTCGGCCGCCGTGCTGAGCGACCGCTACGTCAGCGACCGGGCGCTGCCCGACAAGGCGATCGACCTCATCGACGAGGCATCGGCGCGCGTGCGCATGAAGCTGACGACGAC
>CAYWTI010000191.1:0-2058 GCA_964461175.1 uncultured Actinomycetes bacterium
ACCAGCTTCCAGCCCGCCTTGTCGCGGTTGCCGCCGTACACCGGGTCGGCGAAGAAGCCCTCGATCGTGTTGTTGAGCATCATGTTGAAGAAAAACTGCGGCCGCACCTGCTCGAGCTCGATCTTGCCGCCGTCCAGCCCCTTCAGCACCTCGTCCTGCTGCGCCCGCGAGAGCGCGTCGAAGCTCTTGCCGTAGGTCTTCCGGCAGTAGCTGTTCGTGTCCCGGATCCCGGCGCGGTACACCGCCGCCGGCGTGAGCGGCGACTGGTAGCCCTGCTGCGGCGTGCCCTCGGGCCACGGGCCCTGCGTGTACTTCCTCGCCATCGACCCGTAGCCGCCGAACAGCTGCTGGTCGATGAAATACGTGACCCCGACCTCCTTCGCGCCCGGTCCCAGCTCGTCCTTGGGGATCAGGTGCGACACCGCAGCGTCGAGGAACGCGACCTCGGCCTGCGACAGGAACATGTAGGGACGCGATTGCGCGGCAGCCTTCGGCTGCGCGGCGTGCGTACCGTGCTCCGATTTCGTCTGCGCGGCGGCGGCGGCGGGAATCGCTGCGCCCAGCACGGCAGCGGACTTCAGAAAATCACGACGGTTGCTCATGGCGTTCCCCTTGTGTCGTTCAGGCCAGCGGCCCGGGCTGCTTCAGATACTTCGACTTGATCGCCTCCAGCGCGTGGAAGGTGAGCGCGCCCACCGTCCCGGTCGGGTTGTAGCCGCCGTTCTGCGGGAAGGCGCTCGCGCCGAAAACGAATACGTTCGGCACGTCCCAGCTCTGGAGATACTTGTTGACGGCGCTCGTCTTCGGGTCGGCGCCCATCGCGACGCCGCCGGTGTTGTGCGTGCTTTGATAAGGAACGATGCTGTACTTGCCGGTGCGCGGCGTGACGCTCATCTTCGTCGCCCCCGCCGCCTTGGCGATCTCCGCGGCCTTCTTCGTGATGTAGTCCGACATCTTGTACTCGTTCGGGCGGAAATCGAACGTCATGCGCAGCAGCGGCAGCCCGTAGGCGTCGCGGTACGTCGGGTCGAGGTCGAGGTAGTTGCCGCGGTAGCTCTGGCAGGCGCCGTGGGTGTTGATGCCGAAGGCGCGGTTGTAATAGCGCGACACCGCCTTCTTCCACTCGCCGCCCCAGCGCGGCGTGCCCTGCGGCACCGGGTGGAAGTCGATCGGCCGCGCGCCCGCGCTCGCCGCGCCGATCCAGCCGCCGCCGATGAAGCCCAGGCCCGAGTGGTCGAAGTTGTCGCCGTCGAGGTCGTCGATCATCATCGAGAGCGCGCCCGCGCCCATGAACTGGTTGAAGATCTTGTCCTCGAAGAACGCGGTGACGTTGCCGTTCGTCTGGTAGGCGTAATTGCGTCCCACGACGCCGGTGTTCGCTTGCGGGTCGTAGGGCTTGCCGATCCCGGAGAGCAGCATCAGGCGCACGTTCGAGAACACGTAGGACGTCAGCAGGATCAGGTCGGCGGGCTGCTCGAACTCGCGCCCGCGCGAGTCGACGTAAGTGACGCTGACCGCGCGCTTCTTCTCCGAATCGAGGTTCACCTTGATCACGCGGGCGAGCGTGCGCAGCTCGTAGTTGGGATTCTTCATCAGCACCGGCAGCACCGTCGTCTGCGGGCTCGCCTTGGCGCCCATCTCGCAGCCGAAGCGCTCGCAGTAGCCGCAGTACACGCAGGCGCCCAGCGTCGCCCCGTAGGGATTCGTGTACGGCCGCGTCATGTTCGCCGAAGGCGCGGGGAAGGGGTGGTAGCCCAGCTCCTTCGCCGCCCTGGCGTAGATCGCGCCCACGTGCGAGGTCTTCATCGGCGGATTCGGATACTCGCGGGCGCGCGGGCCCTCGAAGGGATTGCCGCCGTCCTGGACCTTGCCCTTCAGGTTGCCCGCCTTGCCGCAGATGCCGTAGAGATACTCGAAGCGGTCGAAGTGCGGCTCGAGCTCGTCGTAGGTCACGCCCCAGTCCTGGCTGGTGCAGTCTTCGGCGAGCTGGGACGCGCCGTAGCGCGCGAGCGTGCGGCTGCGGGTCTCGAAATCCCAGGGCAGGAAGCGCCAGGTGAC
>CAYWTI010000192.1:0-1788 GCA_964461175.1 uncultured Actinomycetes bacterium
CTGTAGAACATCGAGGCCCAGTCGGAGACGCAGCGCTGCGTCACCGCCGCCTTGAAGCGCTTGGTCTTCGTGATGACCCAGTTCGTGAGCAGCCCGCCGCCGCTGCCGCCCGTGACGCCGAGGCGCGTCTCGTCGATGTAACCGCGCGCGATCACGGCGTCGACGCCGGCCATCAGATCCTGATAGTCGTCGCCGGGATATTCGAACTGGATGACGTTGCCGAATTCCTGCCCGTAGGTCGTGCTGCCGCGCGGATTGGTGTAGAGCACCACGAAGCCCAGCGCGGCGAAGGCGTGAAATTCGTGATAGAACGACTGGCCGTACGCGGTGTGCGGGCCGCCGTGGATTTCGAGGATCAGCGGGTACTTCTTCTTGGGATCGAAGTCCGGCGGCTTGACGATCCAGCCCTGGATCTTGCGGCCGTCGAACGAGTCGTACCAGATCTCCTCGACGCTCGAGAATCGCCGCGCGCCCCGCCACGCCGCGTTGGAATCGTGCAGGCGTTCGAGCGCTCCCTGCGCGAGATCGATGCTCGCCAGCTCGAGCAGCGTTGCCGCGTCGCCGACCGTGAGCGCCCAACACGAGCCGTCCGCGGTGGCGGTACCGTGCAGCACTTCGTGCTTCGCGTCGGTGAGGGGCTCGACCTTGCCGGAATCGAGCCTCACGCGCACCAGCTGCGCCGCGCCCTGCTTGCCCACCACTGTGATCACCGAGCGCCCGCCCTCCGCGAACGCCAGCGGTGTCTCACCGCCGCCGCGCGGCGGATGCTGGTCGGACGAGATCGCTTCGCCGAAATCGAAGTCGTGCGCGGTGCCGACGTCGCGCGGCTTCATCGGCCACGGCCCTTCCGCGAGCAACAGACTCGGGCGGTCGTACGAGCGCATGGTCGCGGGCTGGAAGTAGCCGATGATGGCGAGCCTGCCTTCGGGGCCGAAGGTCCAGTGGCGCACCGGTCCGTCGAACGCCGTGACCGCCTTCAGGGCGTCGCCCTCGGTGGGCTGCGCGAGATCGGGCGCGACGGCGTAGAGCTCGGAGTGCTCGCCGCCGAACCACGGCTCCGCGCGCCGGTCGCTCACGAACAGCAGCCACTTGCCGTCCGGCGACCAGGCGAGCTGATCCTCCTCGAACCGCTTGCCGGTGGTGAGCTGGCGCGGCGTGCCGCCTGCCGCCTCCACGACCCACACGTGCTTCAGGTGATCGAAGTCGGTGAAGCCGGCGTTGTCCCAGCGGAACACCGGGCGCGTCACGACGCGGCATGGCTCGTTTTTCGGCTTCGGCTTCTCCTCCGCATCGAGCGCCGGATTGTGGCCGCTGCGAAACGCGATGCGCTGGCCGTCCGGCGACCAGGCCGGATCCGAGGCGCCGCCCTTCAGGTTCGTGAGCTTGCGGCTCTCGCCGCCGTTCATGGGCAGGATGAAGATGTGCGCGTCCTTGTCCTTGCCCTCTTCGCCGCGCACGAACGCGAGGAATCGGCCGTCCGGCGACCAGCGCGGCTGCGAGTCGAGAACGCCCGAGGTGAGATCGCGCGGCTCGCCGCCATCGCGCGACACGATCTGGATGCGCGTGCGGTAGGCGTCGGATTCCTTGTCCACCCACACACGCGTGAAGGCGATCTGCCTGCCGTCGGGCGAGAGGCGCGGATCGGCAATCCACGTCAGCTCCAGCAGATCGTCGTTCGTGATGTTCGAGGGTGCTTCGCTCGGGCGTCCGGTCGAGGCCGACGAGGGGGCCTCCGGCGCCGCGGTGCCGGGATCGTTCAGGGGGGTCATGGAGCCTCCGGGCTGCGAA
>CAYWTI010000193.1:0-26765 GCA_964461175.1 uncultured Actinomycetes bacterium
ACAACAGCCATCGATGCACCCCTCCACGACCAAGGCCACCGGCAGACCGCCCGGACCCGCCGCCCGGCTATCAAAGGTTAGGGCCTGGCCGGATCGGGCGTACGGCCGGGTGGCCCGCCACGTCCGGGCCAGGCGTCCGCTCTGCGCAAAACCCGCCGTTTGCCGCCGCAAAACGGGGGTCTTTTGCGCAAAGCAGATCAGGCAGGCTCAGAGGTGATGGTGGGCAAGCCGGAAAGCGACCAGAGCACCTCGTGGTTCGTGATCGGGTCGAACTCCACTCCCAACGTTTCGAACGTCCCCCGCAGCGCCAGCATCTCGGGCAGCCCGCGCATCTGCATCGCGTCCTCCCGGGTGCGCCACACGCTGGTGTTGGTCATCGTCGACGTCTCCACGTCAATGCCGACGTGATACGCGACCAGGCCACGCAGCCGCCTGATCGCCGGCTCGAGCGACCTCCGGCTCTCGTCGAGGCCCGCGCGCACCTCGGCGGCGCGCGCCGGATCGAACCGTCCCTTCGATATGCGCACGACCACCTGCGAATTCTCCGCCGACGATCCTTGCGAGCCCGCTAATATTTAGCTTCGTGCTAAGGATCGAGGCGCCCGCGCCGGACACCCCGAAGGACGCCCTGCGCCTCGTCGGCGACCTCATCAGCCTCGTCGAGCCCCAGCTCCTCGAGCTCTGGACCACCGGCCTGACGTTCGGCCAGCGCCGCCTGCTCCGGCGGCTCGAGGACGGCCCCCGGTCGGCCGGCGCCCTGGCCGCGGACCTCGGCGTCGCCGCCCCTTCGCTCACCCGCAACCTGCAGAAGCTCGAGGAGCAGGGCCTGATCACGCGCGAGATGGACCGCGACGACCGCCGGCGCGTGGTCGTCGGCCTCACGACCGCCGGAGCGACCGCTCTCGGCGGTCAGCGCGCGTTCAGCACGAGCCCGCTCGCCGCCGCGATCCGCGAGCTGCCGGCGAGGCAGCGGCGCGATCTCGTCCGCGCCCTCGGCGTTCTGGTCAATGCGGTGCGCGAAAAGGAGGCGGCGTCGTGAGCGACGCACGGACGATGCCGCCCGGCTACAAGTGGATGGCGCTGTCGAACACGACGCTGGGCGGGTTCATGGCGTTCCTCAACCAGACGATCGTCCTCATCTCGCTCCCGGTCGTGTTCAAGGGCCTGAACGTCGACCCGGTCGGCAGCGGGCAGACGAGCCTTCTGCTGTGGGTGCTCATGAGCTACAACGTCGCGAGCACCATCTCGCTCGCGACGATCGGGCGCATCTCCGACACCTACGGCAAGGTGAAGTTCTACAACCTCGGCTTCGTCGTCTTCACCGTCGGCTCCCTGCTGTGCGCGCTCACGCCGGGCACGGGCGACCAGGGCGCCTATGAGCTCATCGCCTTCCGCTTCGTCCAGGGCATCGGCGGAGCCTTTCTGATGGCGAACGGCGCCGCCATCCTCACCGACGCGTTCCCGCGCAACCAGCGCGGCCTTTCGCTCGGCTTGAACCAGGTGATCGCGCTGGCGGGCAGCGTGGTCGGGCTCGTCGGCGGCGGACTGCTCGCGGCGTTCAACTGGCGGCTCGTCTTCCTCGTGAGCGTGCCGGTCGGAATCTTCGGCACCGTGTGGGGCTTTGCCCAGCTCAAGGATTTCGGCACGCGCAACCCGCAGCGCCTCGACATCGCGGGCAACGTGCTGTTCGCCGTGGGTCTCCTCGCCCTGCTCGTCGGCACGACATATGCGCTGCTGCCCTACGGCGGGCAGAGCATGGGCTGGACCAACCCGCTCGTCGACGCCTCGCTTGCGGCCAGCGTCGTGCTGCTCGCGCTCTTCGTCTACGTCGAGGCGAAGGCGCCGCATCCGATGGTGCGCCTGTCGCTCTTTCGCATCCGTGACTTCTGGGCCGGGAACCTCGCCGGTTTTCTCGCCGCGGTCGGTCGCGGTGGCCTGCAGTTCATGCTCGTCATCTGGCTGCAGGGCGTGTGGCTTCCGCTGCATGGCGTCAAGTTCTCCGACACGCCGCTCCAGGCAGGAATCGACACGCTGCCGATGATGGCCGGCTTCGTCGTCGCCGGGCCGGCGGGTGGCGCGCTCTCCGACCGCATCGGCGCGCGCGGAATCGCCACGGCCGGCATGCTCGTCAGCGCCGCCGGCTTCGTGCTTCTCACCACCCTGCCGACCGACTTCGCTTTCCCGCAGTTCGCGTTCTACCTGTTCCTGACCGGTGTCGGCATGGGCATGTTCGCCGCGCCGAACACCGCCTCGATCATGAGCTCGGTCCCGGCCGAGTACCGAGCCATCGCGTCGGGCATGCGGGCGACGTTCATGAACGCCGGCATGGTGATCTCGATGGCGGTGTTCTTCACCGTGGTCATCGGCGGCCTGTCCACGACGCTGCCGTCCGCCCTGCACTCCGGCCTCATCCAGGCCGGCGCGCCGGCGACCATGGTCACAGCCGCCTCGCACCTGCCCCCCGCCTCGGCGCTCTTCGCCGCCCTGCTCGGCTACAACCCCTTCGCGGCACTGCTCACACCGGCCGTGGCGGCGCACCTTCCGGCGGCGACCGTGGCCCGGCTGAACAGCCCCGACTTCTTCTCCTCCCTGATCGGCGGTCCGTTCACGGAGAGCCTGCGCCTCGTCTTCTTCATGGCCGCCGCGATGTCGGTCGTCGCGGGCCTGGCCTCGGCGCTGCGCGCCAAGGCGGGGACGCAGCCGCTGCGCATCCGCCGCCCGCGCCCGCGCGAGGCGGCGGAAGAGGTCTAGGGCGCGGCCCTAGCGCTCGCTTACTCGACCACTCCGGCCGTCGCCAGGGGCAGGAGGTCGCGCGCTGAGACGATGCCGGCAAGCCGCCCGCCCTCCATGACCGGCAGGTGCCGGCACCCGACCGACATCATCTCGGTGGCCGCCACCGAGCAGTCGTCGTCCGCATCGACGGTCTTCGGCGTCTCGGTCATGTAGTCGAACACCGACGCCTTGCGCGCGTCCTCGTCGTTGGCGAGGGCCTCGACCAGGTCCCGCTCGGTCAGGATGCCGCACAGCTCGCCGCCCGACACGACCGGCAGGCAGCCGAAGCCGCCGGTGAACATCACCTCAGCCGCCTCGTGCAGCGACTGCCATCCCTCGATCGACACCGCGTCCGGGTGGAAAACCATTCGTACCTTCATGAGCCCGTTTTCCCCCTCTGGCGCCGCATCCGGGAGGGGCGATGGTCCCCTTCCCCCCGGGCCGTGGGACGGCTGCCTCTGGGGATGCGCGCGCGGATGCTGGGGTCAGCGAAGTCTTCCGGTTTTGAGGAGTGTGGACATGAGCACGGACAGTGCATACGCAAGGTTCCTAGCCACCGTCGACGGCGCCGCCAGGGTCGCCGGCATCGAAGACCAGTTCCTCGTCGAACGCATGAAGGTGCCGGAGCGAATCCACGAGGTCGCCATCCCGGTGACGATGGATGACGGATCGCAGAAGCTGTTCACCGGCTACCGCGTCGAGCACAGCTCGGCCCGCGGGCCGTACAAGGGCGGCATCCGCTTCCACCCCGACGTCTGCCTCGACGAGGTCAAGGCGCTCGCGGGCTGGATGAGCATCAAGACGGCGGTCGCCGACATCCCGATGGGCGGCGGCAAGGGCGGCATCAAGGTCGACCCGCGCAAGCTGTCGGTGCACGAGCTCGAGCGTCTGACGCGCGCGTACACCGACCTGATCGCGCGCGACATCGGACCAAAGGTCGACATCCCGGCGCCCGACGTCAACACCGACTCGCAGACCATGGACTGGCTCGCCGACGAGTACGAGCGGGTGACCGGAGTGCACGGCGGCGCAGTCGTGACCGGTAAGAGCCTGGCCCACGGCGGCTCACTCGGCCGCGACACCGCGACGGCGCAGGGCGGATTCGACGTCCTCGAGGCTGCGCTCACGGCCGTCGGCGAAGGGTTCGACGGCAAGACGGTCGCCATCCAGGGGTTCGGCAACGCGGGCGCGAACGCCGCGATTCTCTTCGCGCGCGCCGGCGCGCTCATCGTCGCGGCCTCGGATTCGACCGCGGCGGTCGTCGACCCGGCCGGCCTCGATGTCGAGGCCCTTGTCGCGCTGAAGGAGCGTGGCGGCAGCTTCGCCGAGCTGCCGGGCGCGCTTGCGGGCGAGACCGAAGCGCCGCTATTCGTCGCCGTCGACATCCTCATCCCCGCGGCGCTCGAGGGCCAGATCACTGCCGCGAACGCCCGCGAGATCAAGGCGCGGTGGATCGTCGAGCTGGCCAACGGGCCGACGACGCCTGAGGCGGACGCGATCCTGGAGCGCCGCGGCATCACCGTCTTCCCCGACATCCTCGCCAACGCCGGTGGTGTGGTCGTGAGCTACTTCGAGTGGCTGCAGAACATCAACGGCGAGCGCTGGATCCGCGACGAGGTCGAGGCGCGGCTTGCGGTGACCATGCGCCGCGCATACGAGTCGGTGACCGAGCTGGCCACGCGCAAGAAGGTATCGCTGCGGCTTGCGGCCTACGCAATCGCGCTCGACCGGATCGCGGCGGCGCTGCGCTCGCCGCAGACGGCGATCGCCGTTTAGGGGCGTACGGAGTTTCCGAAAGGAGGTTGTCAGATGGCGGTACAGCAAGCGGAGGCGAAGCCGAAGCACCTGCGCGTCAAGGTCGTCGACCATTTGAAGGAGGGCGCACCGGCGGTGAACGTCAACATCCCGGTCGGCGTCGCCAAGTTCGGCCTTCGCATGGCGCAGAGCTTCTCGCCCGAGATGAAGAACGCAAACGTCGACTGGTCGGCCATCGAGGCGATGCTCGACGAGGGTTTGACCGGCGAGCTCGTCCACGTCGAGGACGAGGCGCAGCACAAGACGGTCGACGTCTGGCTCGAGTGACCGCGGCGTGAAGCTCAAGGCTCTGGTCGGCAGCGGGGACAGGATCGGCCTGTTCACGCTGCCGTTCCTCCTCGCCGGCGTCGCGCTGAATGTCGCCTTCCCGGCAGCGTTCGCGGTCGGAGGGCCGCCGCCACCCCTGGCGTGGGTGTCCGTGGTGGTGCTCGCGGTCGGAGTCGTGGTCTGGGCGTGGTCCGTCGTGCTCATCCTGCGCGACGTGCCCCGCGGCAGGCTGATCACGAGCGGACCGTTCGCCGTGGTCAGGCATCCCCTGTACACAGGCGTCGCCCTGCTCGTGCTTCCGTGGGCCGGATTCCTGCTCAACACGTGGCTGGGTGCGGTTCTCGGGATCGTGCTGTTCGCCGGCGCGCGCATGTTCGAAGGTGGAGAGGAACGCGCTCTCGCCAGCCGGTTCGGCTCGGACTGGGACCGCTACGCGGCCGGGGTCAAGATCGCCTGGCTGTGAGTTAGTCGCGCGGGGCGGCCACGATCCGGTTGCGGAGCACGCCGATGCGTTCGACCTCGCTCTCCATGACGTCGCCCGGCTTGAGGAACTCGGGCGGCGTGCGCGCGAAGCCGACGCCGTCGGGCGTGCCGGTCGCGATCACGGTGCCGGGAAGCAGCGTCATGCCTTTCGACACCCACTCGAGCACCGCGTCGACCGCGTAGATCATGTCCCGCGTCGAGCCGTCCTGCTTGACCTCGCCGTTGACGCGCAGCCGCAGCTTCAGAGCCTGCGGGTCGGCGATCTCGTCGGCGGTCACGATCCAGGGGCCGAGCGGGCTCGAGCGGTCGAGGCTCTTGCCCTTGAAGTACTGGCCGCCCCAGCCGCTCTGGATGTCGCGCGCGGTGACGTCGTTGATCACGGTGTAGCCGAAGACGTGGGCGCGTGCCGCGTCGCGCTTGATGTTGGCGCCACCCTTGCCGACGACGACCGCGAGCTCGACCTCCCAGTCGATCTTGTCGCTGATCGACGGGTCGATCGCGATGTCCGCGTACGGCTCGGTGAGGGACGTGATCGCCTTGGTGAAGATCGTGGGCGGGCTCGGCTCGCGACCCTCCATCCTCGCCGTCTCAGCGGCATGCTTCTCGTAGTTGCGCCCGATCGCGATCACGTTGCCGCGAGGAGTCGGCAGCGGGGCGAGAAGCTCGACGTCGGCCAGCTTGCGCGACCGCGCCCGGCTCGACGCGAGCGCGGATTCGACGCGCCGCAATCCCTCGTCGCCGGCGTCGATGAGCGCGAGCATATCGCCCGGTTCGGCGACCTCGACCACCTCGTCGTCGTTGCGCAGCACGCCAAGCCGCGCCCCGCCTTCGCCTCGAAATGTAACGAGCCTCATCAGTCCTTGTCGTCCTCCTTGGCGATTTTGTCGTCGCGGTCGGCGCGTTTGCCGGCGCCGAGGAAAAGCTCTTCGAAGTCGCGATGCCGCAGCAGGTCGGATGGCGAGCCCTCGAGCCTGGTCTCTCCAGAGACGAGCACGCTCGTCCAGGTCGCGATCTCGAGAGCCGCACGCGCCCGCTGCTCGACCATGAGCACGGCCTTGCCGACCTCCGCAAGCCGCTTCACCTGCTCGCGCAGCAGCGCGTCGGCGAGCTTGGGCGCGAGGTTCGCGGTCGGCTCGTCGAGGATCAGCACCCGAGGGTCGAGCATGAGCACGCGGCCGATGGCGAGCATCTTCCGCTCGCCTCCGCTGAGCTTGTCGGCGCGGCGCTTGAGCAGGGGCGGCAGCGCCGGGAATATGGCGCCGACGACCTCGACCCGCTCCTTGATCCTTCGCTGGGGCAGCAGGTAGCCGCCCATCTCGAGGTTCTCGAGCACCGTCAGCGGCTCGAAGATGTCGTTGACCTGCGGGACGTAGCCCACGCCCATGCGCGCAAGCGCCTCGGGCGGGCGGTTGGTCACGTCGGCGTCACCCAGGACGACCTTCCCCGACGTCACGCGCAGGATGCCGACCAGGGCCTTCATCAACGTGCTCTTGCCCGCGCCGTTCGGCCCGATGACGGCGACGATCTCCCCCAGGCCGACTGCGAGCGAGACGTCGCGGATGACCGGGACCGCACCGTACCCGGCGGTGACTCCCTCGGCGCGCAGGGTGGGCTCGGGCCGCGCGACCACGGCCGGCTCTCTATCCAACAAGGTAAGCGTCGACCACCTCCCGCTGGCGGCGCAGGCTCGCCATGGTGCCGCTGCCGATGAGGCGGCCCTGCGCCATCACGAAGACTGCGTCGCACAGCTGCTCGACGAGGTGCAGCTCGTGCTCGACCATGACGATCGTCAGGCCCTCCTCGCGCAGGTCCTCGAGGTAGCGCTGGATCTCCGCCACGACCCTCGGGTGGACGCCCGACATCGGCTCGTCCAGGAGCAGGCAGCGCGGATGGAGCATGAGCGCGCGCATGATCTCGATCAGTCTCTTCTGCCCGCCGCTCATCTGCCAGGCGTAGTCGGACTCCTTCTGGCTCATGCCGAAGCGCGCGAGCAGCGCGCGCGCCTCGGCCACCAGCCGCCTCTCGTCGTCGCGCCAGTAGCGCGGACCGAGCAGCGCGCCCCACAACGAGTCGCCGCGATGCCGCGGGGCGGCGACCAGCAGGTTCTCGAGCACCGTGAGGTGCGCGAACTCGGACGGCAGCTGGAAGGTGCGCACGAGGCCGCGCCTGGCGCGCTGGTACGCGGGCAGCCTCGTGATGTCCTCGCCTTCGAACAGGATGCTGCCGCTGGTCGCAGGCAGCGTGCCCGCGAGGACCGCGAGGAGCGTCGACTTCCCGGCGCCGTTCGGTCCGATGAGCCCGGTGATCTTGCCGCGCTGCACCTCGAGCGATACCCCGTCGACCGCGTGCATGCCTTCGAAGTGGCGGTGCACGTCGCGCACCTCGAGCATCGGCCCGTCAGGCTGCGCCGGCACGGTTTCCCTCCGCGCGCCCGAAGTCTTCAGGAAAGACGTGTCTCGATTCCGGCCGCACGCCCTCGGGCCGGAACCACAGGAAACCGAGGATGAAGAGGCCGATGCACACCCATTCGAGCGCCGGGATCAGGTTCGGCGGCCCGATCTGGAGTCGCGCCAGAAGGCGGGTCACCTCCTCGAACCCGACGGGGACCAGGAGCGCGCCGAGCATCGCGCCGACGTTGTTGCCGCGGCCGCCGACGATGACCGCGGCGAACAGGATGATCGTCTCCGGGTAGAGCCACGTCGATGGCGCCCAGACAGTGAGGAAGCCGACGAGGATGGCGCCGGAAAGGCCGCCGATGGCTCCGCCGACGATGAAGATCGTCAGCTTCAGTGCCACCGGGTTCTTGCCAAGGGCGGTCGCGGCCAGCTCGTGCTCGCGCATCGCGCGCAGCGTGCGCCCGAAGGGCGAGTTGACGATGCGCTGGCACACGAACCACACGAGCGCGACGCACACGAACGCGATCACGACGTAGAAGAAGTAGTAGGTGTCGCTCGGCGGTATGAAGTCCTGCAGCGGCTGCGGGACCAGCGCGAGGCCCGCAGCGCCGTTGAGCCACGGCCGGGCGTTGTTGATGACGGTGTTGGCGATGATCGAGGTGACCAGAAGCGCGATCGCCTGGTAGTCGCTGCGCAGCTTGCGCAGGACGACGAGGCCAACCGGAACCGCGAGCAGCGCGCCGGCGACGGCGCCGCCGATCCACGGCAGCGGGAAGGGCAGGTTGAAGCCGCCGAGGTAGACCTGGAAGCTGTAGTCGGGATTGGTATCCGGCGGCATCGACAGCACGCCCGCGGCGTAGGCGCCGGCGGCCTGGAAGATGATGAAGCTGAAGTTGACGATGCCCGAAACGCCGAACTGCAGGTTCAGCGCAAGGCACGCGATGATGTCGACGGCCGCAAAGATCAGCAGGTTCGCGGCGTAGAAGCTGTTCATCCCGCTGCGGCCATCGCGCCGCGCTTGGCGAGGATGCCCTGCGGCCGCAGCACCATCACGACGACGAGGATGCCGAAGGCGACGACCTGCTTGTAGTCAGGCGACCACACGGCGGCGCTGAGCTCGGTCACGAGACCGATCACGACGGCGCCGATCATTGCGCCGTACGGCTGGCCGGCGCCACCGAGCACCGCGGCGGCGAGAGCGGTGATGAGAAACGCGGCGCCGCTGTCGATCGTGAACGAGCCCGAGTCGAGCGCGGCGACAACGCCGGCGAGCCCGCACAGCGCGCCGGTGATCAGCCACACGACGTCGATCACCCGCTGCGTCGGGATGCCGCAGTTGCGAGCGAGGCCTGGGTTCGCGGCTGTCGCCCGCATCGCCTTGCCCAGGCGGGTGTAGCGCAGAAGCGCATGCACCGCGACCATCACCGCCACCGAGAGCGCGATGATCGCGATCTGGTTGACGGTCAGCGCGATGTCTCCCAAGCGCAACAGCCGGCTGAAGCGCTCGTGGTAGGCGACGCTGAAATAGCCGACGACCGGCAGCATGATGTTGGCGATCATCAGCGAGATCGCAAGCGACACGATGACCATGCCGATGTGCGATGTCCCGCGCCGCTGGAACGGCGCGTAGACGAAGCGGTTGATCAAAAACGAGAAGACGGCGCCGAACAGAGCGCCCCCGGCGGCTGCAAGCCAGATGCTCGCGCCGGCGTTCTCGATGTAGTACGCGACGTAGGCGGACGCGATCATGACCGCGCCGTACGCGAGGTTGATCATGTTCGTGATCCCGAACTGCATCGTGAAGCCGACGGCGGCCAGGGCGATCACCGACATGCTGACGAGGCCGAAGCCGAACGCCGCGATGACCACGTTCACGGCGTTCGGCGCACCCCCAGGCGGATTGGGACCTTAGATGCCTCCGGCGTCGCTGAGGTTCTTGGTCTGCTCGGGCGTGAGCTCCGCGACCGGAACCTCGCCGCCGCTCGAGTCGTACTTGACCAGGATGTAGCCGGACTGGGAGTTGTTGTACTGGTCGAAGTTGTTCTCACCCCCCGCGCCGACGAAGCGGATCGACTTGCCCGCCTTGAGCGCGTCGACGCCCTCCTTGTAAGTGTGGACGTCGGTGGCGCCGGAGACGCCGTTGGCGATCTCCTTGATTTTCGGGTTGTAGACCGCCGGGTCCTTGCTGTTGGTGGCGACCATGGCAAGCGCGGTCATGATGATGCCGTCGTAGAGGTGAAGCGTCGAGCCGCGCTGCTTGTACTTCGGCGCGTCCGGGAACGTGGACGCCGCCGCGTTGAGGTTGGTGATGAACTCGTCGTAGGCGGGGCCGGAGAACGTGTACTTCAGGTCGACGCCGTGGTACTGGTTGACGAGGTCCGTCACACCGATGGTGCCCTTGACGTCGGCGAACCACTGCGGGTCGATGGTGGCGGAGGTGCCGATGAAGGGGATCACCTTGCCGTTGTTCAGCTCCTTGACCTCGCCGAGATACGTGCCCGCGGAGCCGAGCGCCTCGGTGAAGATCACGTCCGGCTGGAATGCCAGCATGCTCGTGACCTCGGTCCGGAACGTCGAGGAGCCGAGGTGGATGGGAAAGTTCTTGACCGTCTTGCCGAAGTGCTGGAGGGCGTTCGTCGCCGGCTGGACGAAGGTCTGCGAGCCGATGTCGTCGCCGAACACAAGCGCGACCTTGTTCCAGGCCGGGTGGTCGGGCCCGTACTGCACCCAGCCGACCATCGCGTACGCGTCGTAGATGTCGGCCGGGACGAGGCGGTGGAAGTACGGCAGCTTGGTCTTGTCGAACTCGCTCTGGCCGGTCATGCAGAACATCGGGATGTGCGCGCGGTCGACGATCGGCGCCACGGCCGAAGCCTCGTCCGATGTGCACCCGACCACCGCCATCAGGTTCGAGTTGCCGGCGACCATCTGGTTCGCCGCGGGCGCGGCGTCTGCGGGCTCACCGCGGGTGTCGAACTTGTTGCACATGACGTGCCGTCCACCCACGCCGCCGTTGTTGTTGATCGACGGCGCCGCGGCAAGGCACGCGGCGTAGTAGGCCGGGCCGAGGTTGGCATCCGCGCCGCTGAACGGCGCGAGCACGCCGACCAGGAGGTCGCCGCTGCCAAGGCCTCCGCCGCTCGAACTGCTTCCGCCGCCACATGCGGCGAGGCCCAACGCGACGGCCAACAGCAGCGCCGCCGGCCCCCCGTGCAACCGTGCGTGGAACGTCTTCACGGCTTCTCCCCCTTTGGAATGCCTGATTGTCGACATTATTGCCGATAATCTTGACGACAGCAACAATGACGCCACGCCGACCCGCCGTCGACCCCTATCACCGCCTGCGCCAGGCGATCGTCGCCGGCGAGCTCCATCCCAACGAACGCCTGACCGAGAGCGCGCTCGCGACCCGGCTGCGCGCCGGGCGCACGGCGGTCCGGGCGGCGCTCGTGCGACTCGACCAGGAGGGCCTCGTGGTGCTCGAGAAGAACAGGGGAGCGCGCGTGCGCCACATCACCGACCGCGAGGCGCTGGAGACGGAGGAGGTGCGTTCCGCGCTCGAGAGCATGCTGTGCCGGCGCGCCGCGTCGCGGATCACGCCCGCGCAGCTGCGTGAGCTGCACGAGGTCCTGAAGAAGATGCGCGAGCGCGTCGCGGCAGGTGACTCGCTCGGCTTCTCGGAGCTCAACGCGACGTTCCACCAGGCGATCTGGGCGGCGGCCGACCACCCGACCGCGTCGCGCATCGTCGGCGGCCTCAAGTCGCAGGGGATCCGGTTCCAGTTTCAGACCGCGCTCCGGCCGGGTCGGGCGCAGCGCTCGCTGCGGGAGCACGAGGCGATCTTCGCGGCGCTCAAGGCACACGACGGCGACGCCGCCGAGGACGCGATGAAAAAGCACCTCGCCGAGGTCGTGGACACGCTCCGCTGGGCGATCGAGAGCCAGCTCAGCGGCGCGTCCTGGCTGCCGGGCTAGCCCCTCCCCCTCGCCACCTGCTCGGCGAGCATCGTCATCGCGTACAGGGCGTGCAGCGACGGCACGGCGACCTCCCTCGCCTCCGCCAGCTCGACGACCGCGCCGAGGAGCGCGTCGGTCTCGAGCGGCTTGCCGGCTTCGAGGTCGTGCAGCATCGACGTCTTGTGGCCGGCGATCGCGGCGGCGCCCTCCATGCGCTTGTCGATGCTGAGCGGAAGCTCGACGTCGTAAGCGCGGGCCACGCCCGCAACCTCTTCCATCGCGGTCCTGATGAACGCCCGGCTGGTGTCCGTGGCGAACATCTCGCCCATCGTCGCGCGCGTGACCGCGCTGATGGGGTTGAGCGTCGCGTTGCCCACCAGCTTGAGCCAGATCTCGTTGCGCAGCCGCGTCTGGACGGGCGCCTTGAAGCCGGCGCCCGTGAGCATGGCCGACAGACGCTGGACGCGATCGCTCCGGCTCCCGTCAGGCTCGCCGAGGGAGATGCGCTCGCCTTCCTCGTGCTCCACGACACCAGGCGCCACCAGCGTCGCGGCCGGATACACGACCGTGCCCACGACCGACTCGTACGGGATGCTGCGCGCGATCACGCCGCCCGGATCGACCGACTCGAGGTGCCGGTCCCGGAAGTACCACCATGGGATGCCGTTCATCGCCCCGACGACCGTGGCGTCCGGCCGCAGGGCGGCGCCGATGGCCGGCGCGACGGCCGGGATGCTGTGCGCCTTGAGCGCGATGAATACGACCTCCGCTTCCTGGATCGCGGCCATATCGTCGGTCGCTTGCGGCCGGACGTTGAACTCGCCGCCCGCCTCGCGCAGCGTCAGGCCGCGCTCGCGCAGGGCGCGCAGGTTCTCTCCGCGGGCGATCAGGACGACGTCCTGGTTGGCGCGCACCAGCCGGGCGCCGACCAGGCCGCCGATGGCCCCCGCGCCGACGATCGCGATTGTCACCGAGGGCCGAGCGCGTCGGCGACGGCGCGGCGCTGGATCTTTCCCGTCGCCGTGCGCGGGATGCGCTCGACGATGAAGAGCTTGCGCGGCACCTTGTAGTCGGCGAGCCGTTCGCGCGCGAACGCGAGGAGGTCTTTCTCGCTCGCCTCGCCCTTGAGCACCACCGCGGCCGCCACCTCCTCGCCCCACCGCTCGTGCGGCAGCCCGAACGCGACCGCTTCTCCAACCGATGGGTGCTGGAGCAGCACATCGTCGATCTCGCGCGGCGCGATCTTCTCGCCGCCACGGTTGATCATCTCCTTGAGCCTGCCGATGAGCGAGAGATAGCCGTCGGCGTCGAGCACGCCCTGGTCGCCGGTGCGGAACCAGCCGTCGGTGAAGGACTTGGCGTTCGCCTCGGGGTTGTTGGCGTAGGCGTCGATCACGCTCGGCCCCTGGATCACCACCTCACCCTGCTCGGCGGCGGCCAGCAGGCGTCCGTGCTCGTCCATGACGCCGACGCGGATGCCCGTCTCGCGGCCGACGGTGCCTGGCTTGCGCTCTGCCGGTGGCAGCGGATTGGACGCCATCTGGTGCGATGCCTCCGTCATCCCGTAAGCCTCGAGCACGGGCGCGCCAAAGCTCGACTCCAGGCGCCGCATCACCTCCGGCGAGAGGGCGGACGAGCTGGAGCGGATGAACCGCAGCTTGCGCGAGCCCGGCGGACGCTCACCGCGGTGCCGCATCAGCAGCATCTGGTGGATCGTCGGCACGGCGGAGTACCATGTCGCGCCGAGCTGCTCGGCAGCGGGCCAGAACGTCATGGCGTCGAACCCGCCGGCGGGGACGACGACCGTGCCTCCGGACGCCAGCGTCGCCATCGTCGACGCCATCAGGCCATGGATGTGGAACAGCGGCATGACGCAGAGCGCGACGTCGTCTGGCGCGAGCGAGTACGTGCGGGCGATGTTTTCGGCCGAATAGGCAAGGTTGCGCTGCCGGAGCGGCACCTGCTTCGGCCGGCTCGTCGTCCCGCTCGTGTGCAGCACCAGCGCGACGTCGTCGCCATTCGGCGGCGCCGGCTCACCCGTTTCCGCGTGTCCCTGCGCCGCGTCGAGGCGGATGTGGCCGCCGGCGTCGAACGCGGCCTCGATCACCGGGGTCCCTGCCGGCACGGCGGCCCGCGCCGCCTCCCCCACACCGCGAGCGACGACGAGAGCCTTCGCTCCGGTGTCTTCGAGGTAGAACCGGAACTCGTCCTCCTTGTACGCCGGGTTGAGCGGCGCCGCCGTCCCTACGCGAGCGGCCGCTAGAAACAGCGCGATCGTCTCGGCGCTGTTGGGCAACACCAGCGCGATGCGGTCGCCGCGACCGAGCCCGAAGGCCGCCAGCAGGCTCGCCGCGCGCGCGACCTCGACCCGAAGCTCGGCGTACGTCAGCTGAGGACCGCCCGGCACGGCGATCGCGGTGTGCCGCCCCTCGCCGCGCTCGAGCAGCGCGTCGAGCGTCTGCCCCATCGACGACTACGCTACTTCAGACCGGCCGTCGCATGGCCGAGGCGTCAGTGCGGGCGCGCTGCCTCGGCGGCCCACCGAGCGTCGATGGCGCGGCTCAGCGCCGCGCCCTGCCGCAGTGTGACCTCGAGCAGCTTGACGGCCTCGCGCTCGGTCCCAGTCAGGTTGGTCCCGGCCATGACGCGGCGCAGCCTGCCGGCGAGCGCCGTGAGCTGCGTGGCCAAGTCCTGGACCGGCTCCGGGCTCGTCCGCACGCCGGTCACAAACCAGCTCACCGGCTTGCCGGTGCGCTCGGCGATCAACTCGAGGACCTCTTGCGAAGGACGTGAGCGGCCCTGTTCGACGAAGTGGATGAACGTCCGGGAGACGTCGCCGCGCGCGAGCTGGGCGAGGCTAAGGCCCGCCGCCTCCCGCGCCTCGCGCACGCGGGCGGGGTTCACCTCGATGCCAGAACCGCGACGCGATCGTCTCGCCACGACGGCGACCGATCCTAGTGTTAACGCGGCGTAAAGCGATGTTGAGGACGTATCACCAGCGGGTGACGACGACCTTCTTGCGCGTGAAGAAGTCGATGCCGTCGGTCCCGTGGACATGCAGGTCGCCGAAGAACGACCCCTTCCAGCCGCTGAACGGGAAGAACGCAAACGGCTGCGCGATCGGAACGTTGATGCCCGTCATGCCCGCCTCGACGCGCTCGCGGAACTCGCGAGCGGCGCGGCCCGACTCCGTGAAGATGGTCGCCATGTTGCCCAGGGCCATGGCGTTCGCCTGGGCGATGGCCTCGTCGAGCGTGGCCGCGCGGGCGACGGAGAGCACCGGGCCGAAGATCTCCTCGTGCCCGACCGTCATATCGGCGGTCACCCGGTCGAGGATCGTGGGCCCGAGAAAGAACCCGCTGCGCTTCATCTCCCCGCGGCCGTCGACGACGAGCTCCGCACCCTCGGCGACACCCTTGTCGACGTAGCCGGCCACCTTGTCGCGATGGTCGGCGCGGATCAGCGGCCCGACCTGCACGCCGGGCTCGTCGCCCGGGCCCACGACCAGCTTCGACGCCGCCACCTTCAGCGGATCGAGCAACAGGTCCGCGGCGGCGCCGACCGCGACGGCGACGGAGCCCGCCAGGCATCGCTCGCCGGCGTTGCCGAAGGCCGAGTTGAGGATCGCGGGAACGGTGATCTCGGGGTTCGCGTCCGGCATGACGACGATGTGGTTCTTGGCGCCGCCAAGGGCCTGTACGCGCTTGCCGGTCGCGGCGGCGACCGCGTATACGTGCCGCGCGACGGGCGCGGATCCGACGAAGGAGATGGCGGCGACGCCGGGGTGCTGCAGAAGCGCTTCGACCGCGTCACGCGCCCCGTGGACGACGTTGAGCACGCCTTCTGGAAATCCGGCTTCCAGGAATATCTCCGCCAGCCTCTGGCCGCCGAGCGGCGTGCGTTCGGAAGGCTTGAGTACGAACGTGTTCCCGGCCACGACGGCGAGCGGGAACATCCAGAGCGGGATCATCACCGGGAAGTTGAACGGCGGGATGCCGGCGCACACGCCGATGGGATAGCGGTAGAGGTCCTGGTCGACGCCGGCGGAGACGTCGCGCAGCGTCCGGCCCTGCAGCAGCGTCGGGGCGCCGCACGCGAAATCGACGACCTCGATGCCGCGCCTCACCTCCCCGCGCGCCTCCTCGAGCGTCTTGCCGTGGTGCCGGGTCGTCAGCGCAGCGAGATCCTCGAAGTGCTTCTCGAGGAGCGCCTTGAAGTTGAACATCAGGCGCACGCGCTCCATCACGGCCGTGCGTGACCATGACTGGAAGGCAGCAGAAGCGGCTCCGACCGCGGCGTCGACCTCGTCCGCGCCGGACAGCGGCACGTGCTCGATCTCCTCACCGGTGGCGGGATTGAACACCGGCAGCGTGGCCGTCCCGGCCGCCGGGCTACGCCACTGGCCGCCGATGAGGTTGCGGATCATGCTTCGCGCCCATTGTCGCCAACATCGCGAGCTCGGCGCTTGTCACAATCGGCGCCCTGCCCGGCTTCACCGTGAAGGAGCTTGCTCCCGAGACATGGCCCGACTTCGTCCGCGTGATGGAGAAGCACAACGGCGTCTGGGGTGGGTGCTGGTGTGTCGCCTTCCACGCCGCGGTTCCCGGATCGACTCAGTCTGAGCCTGAGAATCGCGCGTACAAGGAGAGGCTCGTGCGCGAAAGACGCACGCACGCGGCCCTTGTTTACGCGGGGCGAGACGTCGTCGGGTGGTGCGCGGCTCCCCGCAGGAGCTGCCCGCACGGATGCGCGGCTTTGCGAAGCTCGGCGAGGCGTCCCCGGATTGGCGGATCACGTGCTTCTTCGTCGACCGCGATCATCGCCGGCAGGGTGTGTCCCGGGCCGCGCTGCGCGGCGCGCTGGAGTTGATCGCGGCCGGCGGCGGCGGCACCGTCGACGGCTACCCGATCGCGACCGGCGGGACTCCGTACTCGAGCTCGTTCCTGTGGAGCGGCACCGAATCGCTCTTCGCCGGTGAGGGATTCCGAACGCTCGGCCCCCTCGGCAAGAGCAAGCTCGTCATGCGGAGGTCGCTGCCAGGCCGCTGAAGGTGCCATTCGGCCCCAACGCCGATGGCGCTGCGGCCCTCGCCGCGACCACGGCAAACCCCGACGCTCTTCACCAGAGAGGTGAATGACATGGAGATCCAGAACAGGCAGTCGCGCGCGACCGGCTCGTACGTCGGCGCGATCATCCTCATCGTCATCGGCGTCGCGGCACTTGTCGCGAACCTGGGCGGCAGCAAGTACGTCGAGGAATCGGTCCTTCTCGTACTAGGCGCCGCATTCCTGGTCGCGTACGCGTTCCAGCGCCGGTACGGCTACCTGGTGCCGGGAGGCATCATGACGGGCTTCGGAGCCGGCGTCCTGGCGTCATCGCTGGCCGGCGCGACCGATGGCGGTCCGTACGCGGTCATCGGCGGCGGGCTCGGGTTCCTGCTCATCTTCGCGGTCGACCTGCTGGTCGCACGCGTCTCGACGCGCTGGTGGCCGGTGATCCCTGGCGGCGTGCTCGTCCTGGCCGGCACGGCGATGTCCGCCGGCAACGACCAGTACGTCCACCAGCTGCAGGTCTGGTCGCCGGTGCTCCTGATCGCGCTGGGCCTGGCGATCTTGCTCGCCCGGCTACGGCCGGCGGGGCGCTGAGAGACTAGCCGCAGCCCGCAAGCGGCCCGGGGTCGGTGGGCACTCCCCCGACCTCGAGCTGCATGTGCAGATGCGGGCCGATCGACAGCCCGGTGCTGCCGACGTGGCCGACGAGCTGGCCCTGCTGCACCTCCTGGCCGACGGAGACGGACACGTCCGACATGTGTGCGTAGATCTCGACCAGGCCGTAGCTGTCGGTCACCTGGACCCGGATGCCGAAGTAGTCGGCGTTGCCGGTCGCCGTGACCCGTCCGCCGGCGGCGGCGTCGATCGGGGTGCCGTACTCCGCGAGGACGTCGACGCCGGTGTGGAAGTGCGCGTATCCGCCGTACGGCGGTTCGAGAGCGAAGGACGTCGGCCCGAACTTCTGGATCACGGGAGCACCCAGGATCGGGCAGACGAGCACCCCGGGCTTGATCGGGTCCGCGGGCAGGCCGTTGGCCAGGTTCGGGCCCGCGTCCGGATCGACGGGGATGACGATGCTGAGGCCCGGCTTCAGCTGCGCGGCGTTCAGGTCGTTGAAACCGAGCACGATCGTCGGGTCGGCGCCGTAGGCGGCGGCGATGCTCGCCGCCGTGTCGCCAGGCTTGACCGCGACGACCACGCCTGGCACCGGCGGTAGGACGAGCGTCAGGCCGGCCTTGAGCGGAAGCTTGAGGCCGGGGTTGGACCAGATCACGTCGCGCATGGGGATGGCGAACGTCTTTGCGATCGAGTCGAGCGTGTCTCCGTCGACGACCGTGTAGCGGATCGCCTTCCGGCTAGGCAGCGCCATCGCCGGTAGCGAAAGCGGCTTGATGATCAAGCTGTCGCGGCCCACGGCGACATCGCCGACCTGCGCCCCATCGGCGGCCTCGGCGGTGACAGCGCCCGCGCGGAGCGCGGACGGAGCCCTCGAGTCGATCGCGGTGTAGCCAGAGATGACGGTCGCTATCAGAAGCACCGCCGCATGGCTCGCATAGCGGTAATCGCGCAACGCCTACCCCCGGGCATTGCTCTCCGCCGCGCCCCGGGCGCGCAAAGGCTGCGCCAAGGTAACAAACAGCGGACCCGACCGTCAAACCATAGGCACATGTAGAGGACGCGCGCGATCAGGAAAGGTCGAGGCTTCCCCCGGGACCCGTGATCGAGGCGAGCAGGCGTTCGTGCGGTCCTACCTCGACGCGAAGGCCGACGCCGAGGGCGGCGAGCAAAGGCCGAACGGCCCCAGGGCGCGGGTGTTGCGCGCGCAGGGCCGTCAGGGCCGCGCCCCCTGCCGCCGTGACCGAGGGATGGCGCGTGGTCCCCCAGTCGATGAAGAACGGCACGATCGACACGCCGTCGTACTGCCTGAAAGTGAGGCGCCACCTCAACACCTCGCCATCGGGGGTCGCCCGGCTCATCGCCTGCACCGTTCCCAGGTCGAAGCCACGACCGGCCGCGATCCGGACCGCGTCCTCGAACTTCGCCGAGCGCACCGCCCAGGCGACGAGCGCCGGTTCGGCCAGACGGTCGATGCCGAACGACCTCGGTGCCGGCGGATCCGGCTGGTCGGCGTCGCGCCCGATGATCTCGAGGTAGGAGCCGCCGCCGAGCGCGAGGAGGTAGTTGCGCGTGCCGCGGCCGGTGTGCTGCCCGCCGGCGCTCGGCTCGACACCAAGCGCGTTCTTGATCCACGCCGTCGTCGCGTGGAGGTCTGGCGTCGCGAGCACCACGTGGTCGAGGTGGGCAGGTATCGCGGACGCGTCAGCCATGCCGCTCGACGGTGAGAACGACCTTGCCCGTGGTCCGTCCGGCGGCGACGTCGGCCAGCGCCTCGGCGGCCCGCTCCAGCGGCGCCGTTCGCGAAACGTACGGGGCGATCTTGCCCTGCGTGTAGAGGTCGAGCAGCGTGGCGGTGCACTCCTCGACGAGCTGGGGACGCCGCTCGGCGTAGAGCCCCCAGTGCAGGCCGACGACGGAGTAGTTCTTGACGAGCACGTGGTTGACGCGCGCCTGCGGGATCTGGCCCGACGTGAAGCCGACGGCGACGATCCGGCCTTCGAACGCAACGCATCGGGTCGCGCGATCGAAAGCCTCGCCGCCGACTGGATCGAACACGACGTCGGCACCGCGGCCGCCGGTGATCTCCTTCACCGCCTGGACCACGTCCTGCGCGCGGTGATCGACCACGTGGTGCGCACCGAGCTCGCGGGCGACCGCAGCTTTCTCCGGCCCGCCGACCGACGCGATCACGGTCGCGCCGGCGGCTTTCGCCAGCTGCACGGCCGCGCTGCCCACTCCGCCGGCGGCCGCATGCACGAGCACGAGCTCGCCCGCCTTGAGCGCAGCGCGCCGGTGCAGCCCGAACCAGGCGGTCTGGTAGTTGATGAAGAACGCCGCCGCGTGCTCGAACGGCATCGCGGCCGGCAGCTTGACGACGTCGCCGGGTCGGGCGCACGTGATCTCGGCGTATCCACCGTGGTCAAGGCCGGCCGGATGAAGAGCGGCGAGCACGCGGTCGCCGGGCGCGACCGAAGCGCCCGCGGGCGCCTCCAGCACCGTACCGGCCACCTCGGCGCCGGGAACGAACGGGAGCTCCGGCCGGACCTGGTACGTCCCGGCCACGAGCAGCGAGTCGAAGAAGTTCACACCGCCGGCCGCCACCGCGATGCGCACCATCCCGTCGGCTGCCGGAGCGTCCGGCACGTCCTCGTACGACATCGCCTCCGGCGGCCCGTTGCTGCGGACGACCCAGGCCTTCACCGGTGCGTCCAGGCGGGCTGGTGGAAGTCCGCCACGCGGCACGGCCGGCCATCGAGCGCGACCTCGCTGAACTGGTAGAGCATCGCCGCCGTCGGGGCGAAGACCTGCACCTCTGGGAACCGGAGAGAGAACTCGGCCGGCGTGACGCCGGACGCTTCTGCGACGGCGCGCCGCAGCTCCGGCTCGTGGACTATGAACAGTCGCGCGACCTCGGCCGGGGAGGGACGCAGCGTTTCGAAACCGGCCCCGCTCCACACCACCACGGGCGTGATGGTGAAGCCGGAGCGCGTGTCGAAGTCGTCGAGCCTCCCCAGCACGTCGTCGTGGCCCAGCGTGACGCCGAGCTCCTCGGCGAGCTCGCGCAGCGCGCACGCGTCGGCGTCCTCGCCCCCATGCGCCCGCCCGCCTGGCAGCGCCATCTGCCCGGCGTGCCTCGACATCGTCTGCGGGCGCTGGAAGATGGGGATCGCCGGGACACCCCGGTCGAGCAGGACGACTATGGCGACCGCGGCGGGGATCTGCGCCGGCCGCGTTTCGAGACGCTCGAAACGACGCAGGTTTTCCTCGATGGTCTCGCGGAGCACGTCGCCCAAACTGTAGGCCACGGTCGTGCTAGGTTCTTTCGTGGTGGGGGAACCGTTCCGGCCGGAAGACATCCTTGCCATCCGGATGGTGGTCGACCCCCAGCTCTCGCCCGACGGCCGGGTCGTCGCCTTCACCGTCGTCAGCTCTGATCGCGAGGCCAACCAGGCGCGGAGCGCCGTGTGGATCGCCGCCACCGACGGCGCAACCCCGCCAGAGCGCATCACGCAGGGCTCGGCGCGCGACCAACGCCCCCGTTTCTCGCCCGACGGCAGTCGCCTCGCTTTCCTCGCCAACCGCGAGAGGGAGTGGCGCAACGACCTGTACGTGATGAGGGTCGACGGCGGCGAGGCGGTGCGCGTGGCCAGGCTGCCTCGCGGCATCCTGGACTTCGACTGGTCGCCGGACGGGCGGCGTTTCGCCCTGCTCGGACGTCCCGAGTGGCCGGCCGATCCCGACCTCCCGCCGGCCAGGGACGAGGAGGAGACGCGTAAGCGCTACCAGGAGCGCATGCGCCACCTCGAGCGCCGCTTCCGCTACCGGCTCGACGGGCAGGGGCAGCTGGACGACGAGGAGCCCCAGGTCTGGGTCGTCGCCGCCGAAGGCGAGAACGTCGATCTTCGCCAGGTCACGAACGGTCCGCATGCGGCCGCGCGTCCGCGCTGGGCGACCGACGGGACCATCGCCTATCTGTCGAACCGCGAGGACGACTGGTGGCGCTCCGAAGCGATGGACGTGTGGAGCGTCGACCCCAAGACCGGCGCGCAGCGGAGGCTGACGCCCGGCGGCGCGACCGTCACCGCCTTCGCGATCGCCCCCGACGGGACCCTGGCGCATGTCGCGGTCGGGCGCGGCCCCGGTTCGCTCTTCGCGCGCAACCATCACCTCTACATCGCAGGCGAGGACCGCACGGCCGAGATCGATCGCTCCGTGTGGGCCAACATCCTCGCCGATATGTCGACGCCTCGCGAGGCGCCGGACCTGCAGTGGACGCACGACGGCGCCGTGCTCTACGCGCCGATGTCGGACGGCGGCCGCCTCCGCATCACCAGGACCGAAGCCGCAGACGGTGAGCCGCAGACGGTCGTCGGTGGCGACCGCGTGGTCCTGAGCTTCGCGCTCGGGGGCGATCGGATCGCGTACACGAGCACCTCGTTCACCGACCCGGTCACGCTTCGCACCGCGAAGCTCGATGGCAGCGACGAGCGCGTCCTCTTCGACCCCAACCCCTGGCTGCGCGAACGCGCGCTGGGTGAGGTCCGCCACACGCCGTTCGAGCACGACGGCCGCACGGTCGATTCGTGGACGATGCTGCCGCCCGGCTACAGCGGTGGTCGCGTGCCCACGATCTTGAACATCCACGGCGGACCGCACGCCGCATGGGGCTGGACCTTCTCGCACCTGATGCAGGCGCTCGCGGGCCAGGGCTACGCGGTCGTCTTCTGCAACTCGCCGGGCAGCCAGTCGTACGACGAGGAGTACTCGGTCGCCCTGACCGGCCGCTGGGGCGAGCTCGACTTTCCGTACTGGATGGCGGCGGTGGATAAGGCAGTCGCGGATGGGATCGCCGATCCCGAGCAGCTCGGCGTCGGCGGCGCCAGCTATGGCGGCTTCGCGACGCTCTGGGTGATCGGCCACACCGACCGGTTCCGCGCCGCCCTCGCGATGCGGCCGGTCGCCGAGCTGCAGGGGTTCTACGGGTCGAGCGATATCGGTTGGAACTTCGGCGAGCACTCGTTCTCGGCCGAGCCGTGGGAGGACGAAGAGCGCTTCCGCCGCTTGTCGCCGGTGACCTACATCGAGAAGATGACGACGCCGCTGCGCCTGATCGCGTCCACCGGCGACCTGCGCACGCCGCTCGAGCAGGCGGAGCAGGTCTACATGCGGCTGCTGAAGCTCGGCCGCGACCCCGAGCTGTTCATCTTCCACGGTGAGCCGCACGGGTTGACCACGATCGGCAAGCCGTGGAACCGGGTGCGCCACATGCGCGCGATGCTCGAATGGTGGGACCGCCACCTCGGCAAGAGGGCGCACCCGCGCAAGCGGGCCGAGCGCACCGAGAGCGCGGCCGCGAACGCAGCGGCGGAAAGCTAGGACCGAGTTCCGCCGGCGCCGCCGCCATCGTCGAGCAGCTCGGCCATGACCGCCTCGCGGTGGTTCATGAACTCGGTGAGGATCCTGACGTGGTCGAGCTCGTCCCACGACGCGCGCCGGGGGCCGGTTTCGGAGAGGACGTAGATGAGGGCGTCCGGCAGCGCCATCACGATCGGCGAGTGGGTCGCGATCACGAACTGCGAGCCCAGCCCGACCAGGTCGTGGAAGCGCCGGACGAGCGCAAGGCAGCCGAACGGTGACATTGCCGCCTCGGGTTCGTCGAGGATGTAGAGCCCGCCGGCGCCGAAGCGATGCATCGCCAGCGCCAGGAACGATTCGCCGTGGGATACCTCGTGCAGCGGGTTGGGCCCGTAAGACGGGCCGATGCGGCGGCCCGGCGAAGGCTCTTCGTCAAGGCGTTCGATCTCGGTCGCGACGTTGAAGAAGCTCTCCGCGCGCAGGAAGAAGCCGGTGCGCGGACGTTTCGTCCCGCGGACGAGCCTCAAATGCCTTGCCATCTCGGGCCGGTGGGCCTGGGTCGCGAAATTGAAGTTGGGCGTCCCGCCTTCGGCGTTGAAGCCCGCCGCGACTGCGATGCCCTCGACCAGCGTGGATTTCCCGCTTCCGTTCTCGCCGACGAAGATCGTGACGCGCGGATCTAGGTCGAGGGTGCGCACGTTGCGAAACGCGGGCAGATTCAGCGGATAGGCGCTCCGGTCGGCTTCCTCGGCGCGAATTTCGACGCTGCGGAGGAAGGCTTCCGACATCGCTCGTTTCGGCATGGCTTCAGCGCAGGACGAAGCCGGTCCCGAGGTCGTCTCGCTCGTCCAGCGTGAAACGATGCTCGCCCGTCCGGTAAGCCGTGCCTTCGACCTCGGTGAGAATGCCTTCGGCGCTTTCGCCGACGACGCGCGCGGTGAAGGTCGTGCCGATGATCGAGTCGTGGCGTAAGACGTCGCCCTCCTTCAGCGCCCCGTCGGCGGCGAGCAGCGCGCACCGCGCCGACGTTCCCGATCCGCAGGGCGAGCGGTCCACCTCGCCGTCGGCGAACACAGTGACGTTGCGCTGGTGGAGCGGTCCGAGCTCCTCGTAGATGATCGTCCCGTAGACGCCGGAAAGCCGCTCGTCGGTCGGGTGCCGCGCCACGGGTGTCCCCTCCAAGGCGCGCTTGATCTCGCGGCCCGCCGCGATCAGCTCGGGCAGCCGCGAAGGCGTGACCTCGAGCCCCAGCTTTCGCGCCGCGACCGAGGCGTAGATCGCGCCGCCGTACGCGACGTCGACCCTGACCCCGGCGGCTTCGAGGTCGCGGGCGAGCACGCACGCTGGCACGTTCCGGAACGCGACCGACCGGACCGCGCCGCCCGCGGTGTGGACGCGCGCGACGACGCGGCCCGACGGCACGTCTATCACCACGTCCACCTCACCGTCTCGCGGCGCCGGCACCCGGCCCGACTCCACCGCCCACGCGCCGAGGGCGATCGTGCCGTGGCCGCACGCGGTCGAGTAGCCGTCCTTGTGCCAGAAAAGCACGCCCAGCTGAGCGCCGCCGTCGTCCGGCGGGACGAGAAAGCAGCCGTACATGTCGGCGTGGCCCCGGGGTTCGTGACACAGGAGGCGGCGCACGAAGTCGACGTCCCGGTCCGACCTTGCGCGCTCGCGGCGCTCGCGTACCGACGCGCCCGGGATATCGGGTGCCCCGGCGGTCACGATGCGAAACGGCTCACCGGCGGTGTGGTAGTCGGTGCAGACGACCTCGGCAGGCGTCAGTGGTGCGCGCGCCACTGCGCGAAGGGATTGGTCTTCTTGGCGATCCCCGCGGGCAGCGTGGTGTGCTTGGCGATGCCGGCCGGGTAGGCCGAGCGCCCGCCGCCGCCGCTGGGCGGTGGCTGCGGCGCAGGCGGTGGAACGGCGCTGGTCGATCCCCCGCCCGCTGGCGCGGAGATCGCATTCGGTGTGGGTACGGGCGAAGGTGTCGGTTGCTGGACGGTCGGCGCCGACGACGGCGACGACGGCGACGACGGCAGCAGCGCGCTGGGTGAAGCCGCCCCGACGCTCGCAAGCTGCGGGCGGTGGACGGCCGGTCCGTTCGCGGTCGCGCCGGCGATCGGGCCGGCCAGCCCCGCCACGAGCAGCGACGTCGTGACCGCGGCCGCGGCGACTCCGGAGAACGTGCGTGAGCCCGCCTGCGTGATGCGCCACGACACGGTGCCGACGAATGGGATCTCGGCGAACAGCGCCCCGATGCCGACGACCGGCCACAGCCGTCCCAGCGAGATGGCGAGAAACGCCCTGACGACGTCCGGGTCGAAATGCGTGCCCGACCGGCGGACCAACTCCTCGCGGGCGGACCTCACGGTAAGCGCCTTGCGGTAGGGGCGACCGGCGGTCATGGTCTCGTAGCTGTCGGTGACGGCGACGATGCGACCGCCGAGCGAGATCGCCTTTCCGCTCAAGCCGGTCGGATATCCGGTGCCGTCGAACCGCTCGTGGTGGTCGCGGACAGTCGCCGCCCACTGCCCCAGCCAGCGGTGCAGCGGCTCGATGATCCGGTAGCCCTCGATCGGATGGTTGCGCAGACGCTCCAGCTCGTAGTCGTCCGGCAGGTCAGGCTTGTTCAGGATCTCCGGCGCCACGGCGAGCTTGCCGATGTCGTGGAGGAGCGCCGCCCAGCGCAGGCGGTCGATGTCGCGGTCGCGCAGCCCCAGCTGCTGGGCGACGAGGTCGGTGAACATGCGCACACGCTCCGAATGGCCGCGCGTGCGGCTGTCGTGAATGCTCAGGGCGACCGCGAGCTCGAGGATCAGCTGTGCGCGCGGGGCGCTCTCCGGGTCCGACCTCTCGCGCAGCCGGCGGAGGTCGTTCTCGAGCTTTCGCTTGTCGACCTTGCGCCGCAAGATCGCGAACCGCGACGGCACGGCGTCGGGAAAGACCAGCGTGAGGTCGAGCAGGGTGGCCAGCGGCAGCGTCCGCTCGAGCAGCTCGGCGCTGAGCAGCCAGGCCGCCACGATCGCGGCCGTGAACACGACCCACCACAAAAGGGTGCCGCCCAGGTCGCTCGGGACCGGCACGGTGCGGCTGAACGCGATCGCAACAGCCACCGCCGCGGCAACCGGCGCGAGCACGGCCGCAAGCCGGACGGCGGTGCGGAGCACTGGGCGGCGGCGCCAGCGGTGGCCGGCGCCACCGTGCAGGTCGGGAGAGGCCGGGGAGGAGCCGGTCGCGGTTTCGCGCTCCAGCTCGGGCCGGACTCGGATGGCCACGTCAGAACACCGCGACCAGCATCCTCTCTTCAGGACGCCGGGTCAACGAGTTCACGACGAAACGATTCAGGGCTCATCTCCGCGGGTAGGCCGGGGTCGGCCGGAGCAAGCATGACGAACTCCGGGGCCGGACCCAGGACCATCATCCGCCGCCAGACGCTGAACCCCGGTCGCGACGTCCACTCCTCCAGGCGCCGGTACAGGTCGGTATAGCTCATGCCGCGCGGCTTGGAGAAGCCCACCTCGACCGGCGAGGCGGCGTCGTGCACCCCGCCGGCAAGCCGGAGCAGCTTGCCCTGGCCGTCGACGGCCACGCGCGCGGCCGCGTCGTGCGAGGAGGAGCGGGCGCCGCTGACGGCGGCGTCGTTCAAGGCGTCAAGCGAGGCCGAGGTCTGGACGAGGTACCAGTCGCAGTAGCGGTCGCCGACGCGGTACGTGCGCGAACCTTCGAAACCAGGGATCCGCGCCGCCGCCAGCGCGGCGTGGAAGCGGTGCAGGGCGTCCTCGTACTCGGCGACATCGGCGCCGGCACCGGGGCGGTGAAAGAAGAGGTAGGCGAGCACCTGGCGCGTCAGGCCATCTCGGCCAGTCGCGCGGCGATGAGGGGCGCGTTCGCCAGCCCCGCCTCCGACCCCTCGCCCATCAACGCGCGCACAGAGGCTGACAGCGCGGCCCCAAGCGCTCCGGCGTTGATCGCGCCCACGTGCGTATTCTCGAAGTTCGCCAGCGTCTGCGAGGGTAGATCGTCGTAGCCGCGCGCCTGGACGGCGA
>CAYWTI010000194.1:0-5703 GCA_964461175.1 uncultured Actinomycetes bacterium
CTGGTTGCCGAGCCGGCGATGGCGCAGCGCATCGTGCGGGCCAAGCGCAAGATCGTCGCGGCCCGCATCCCCTACCGGGTGCCGGACGCGTCCGATCTCCCGGCGCGGCTCGAGGCTGTGCTCGCCGTCCTCTACCTGATGTTCAACGAGGCGTACCTCAGCCGCGGCGGCGCCGTCGCCATGCGGCGCGACCTCGCCGACGACGCCGTGTGGCTGGCTCGCCTCCTCGACCGGCTGCTCCCGCACCAGGCAGAGGTGGTCGGGCTGCTGGCGCTGATGAAGCTGCATCAGGCCCGATCGCGCGCGCGGTTCGACGAAGCCGGCGAGATGGTGCTGCTGCCGGACCAGGACCGCGCGCTGTGGGACGGGGCGGCCGTCGCCGAAGGCGTCGATCTCCTCCACCGCGCCGCCGCCCTGAACGCGCCGGGCCCGTACCAGCTGCAGGCGGCCATCGCCGCGGTGCACTCGGAGGCGGCATCGTGGGCGGAGACCGACTGGCCTCAGATCCTCGCCCTGTACGACGCCCTGCTCCGGCTGAACGACACGCCGGTGGTGCGCCTCAACCGCGCCGTCGCGCTGGCGCGGGTGCATGGTCCCCAGGTGGCGCTCGGCGAGGTGAACGACCTCGCGCTGGCGCTCGGCGGATACCACCTGTTCCACGCCACCCGCGCCGAGCTGCTCGACGAGATGGGCGAGACGAAGGCGGCCCGGGAGGCGCGGCTTCGGGCCCTGGATATCTGCCAGAACCCGGCCGAGCGTGCCCTGCTGGAGAAGAAGCTCAGGCGGGCTGAGGCGTGAAGCCCAGCTCGGCCGAGCGGCGGCGGACGACGTCGAGCGCCTGCTCCACCCGCGCCGGGTCTCCGCCCAGGCAACGGATGACGAGCTCTTTGGTCTCGAAGTTGGGGTACGAGCCGACCGAGACGTCCGGGAAGCTCTCCTCCAGCTCGCGCATCACGGGGTAGAAGCGCGCCTCCACCGCGAACGTGAAGCGCAGCTCGCGCACGGTTGCCGCCGAGCCGGCGAGCAGGAACTCGGGCTCGACCTCCTCGGTGAATATGCCCTTCATCTCCATCGGTACGCCCGGCATCACGAAGATCCGCTTGCCCTTCGCCTCGTACATGGCGCCGGGCGCCATGCCGCGCCTGTTCCTGAACACGTGGCTCGGGCCGGCAGGGATCCGCGCCATGCGCAGGTTGCCCTCGGTGATCTCGGCCGACTCGAGCAGGCCCATCGAGTGCATCCGCTGCACGCGACGCTCGATGCGCGCCCGCGTCTCCTCCCAGATCACGAGCTCACGTCCGAGCGCTTGGGCGAGCGAGGCGAACGTGCGGTCGTCCGGGGTCGGGCCCAGGCCGCCGCTGAGAAAGACGTCGGTGATGTCGGGGTCGTCGAGCTCACGCCCGACCTGTTCGATGATCTCGGGCGGCTTGTCGCGGATCTGCGTGACGCGCTTGACGGGGTAGCCGAGGAGGCGCAGGCGCTCGGTGAGCCAGTGCGAATTGGTGTCCAGGGTGAAGCCGCCGACCAGCTCGTCGCCGATCGCGACAATGCTGGAAAGTGGCACGGCACGAGCATAGAGAGCAGCGGCTCCACGCCGTCGTGCATGGCGATGTGCAGGGCGTCGGCTTTCGCTACTTCGTCCAGCGCAAGGCCCGAGACCTCCGCCTGACCGGCTGGGTCCGCAACAACGACGACGGCACGGTGGAACTGGTCGCCGAGGGCGCGCCTGAGGCGCTGACCGAGCTCGAACGCGCCGTCGGCCGGGGGCCCCGGATGGCGCGCGTGAGCGGCGTCGACGCTCGCCGCTCGGAGGCGACGGGCTCGCTCGAGGCCTTCGACCTCTCATGGTGACTCCGCGAGTTCCATTAACCTAGAGCGCCGCGGCTTCCGCTCCGCGAATCGAGGGAGGTAAATGGACCCCAGTACTGCTCTGTTCGGCGTGGCCGGCGGTATCGCGGCTGTCCTGTTCGCCGTGGTCCTGATTTTCCTCGTCCTCAACAAGCCCACCGGCAACGACCGCATGCGCGAGATCGCGGCGGCGATCCAGGAGGGAGCGGCCGCCTACCTGAACCGCCAGTACACCGTGATCGCGATCATCGGCGTGGTCATCGCGATCGTCATCGGTGTGTTCATCAACTGGACGACCGCCGGCCTGTACATCGTCGGCGCCGTCCTGTCGGCGGGCGCCGGCTACGTCGGCATGAACATCGCGGTCAGGGCCAACCTGCGCACCGCCGAGGCCGCCCGTGGCGGGCTGAACAACGCCCTCCAGGTCGCCTTCCGCGGCGGCGCCGTCACCGGCTTCATGGTCGTCGGCCTCGGGCTGCTGGGCGTCTCGGCGGCGTACCTCGTCTTCAAGAACCCCGACTCGCTGGTCGGCCTTGCGTTCGGTGCGAGCCTGGTCTCCGTCTTCGCCCGACTGGGCGGCGGCATCTACACCAAGGCGGCCGACGTCGGCGCCGACCTCGTGGGCAAGGTCGAGGCCGGCATCCCCGAGGACGATCCGCGGAACCCGGCCGTCATCGCCGACAACGTCGGGGACAACGTCGGCGACGACGCGGGCATGGCCGCCGACCTGTTCGAGACGTACGCCGTGACGATGATCGCGGCGATGCTGCTCGGCTCGCTCCTCTTCAAGAACCAGATCGGCTGGGTGATCTATCCGCTGCTGCTCGGCTCGGTGAGCGTGGTGGGATCGATCGTCGGCACCTTCTTTGTTCGCGTCTTCAACCCGCGATGGATCATGGGCGCGCTGTACGCGGGCCTTCTCGTCGCGGTGATCATCGCGATCATCGGCTTCTTCTTCGTCACCAACTGGATGAAGTCGAGCGGCTACCTTGCCGGCTTCGACCACGATCCGCTCAACCTCTTCTATTGCGCGCTCGTCGGCGTGGTGATCACGGTGCTGATCGTCGCCATCACCGAGTTCTTCACCGAGACGCGCTACTGGCCCGTGCACCTGATCGCCAAGGCGTCGGTGACCGGCCACGCGACGAACATCATCGCCGGGCAGTCGATCGGCATGATGGCGACCGCGCTGCCGGTGGTGGTGATCGCTTCGGGCATCCTGACCAGCTACGGGCTCGGCGGCCTTTACGGCATCGCGATCGCGGCGGTGGCCATGCTGTCGATGACCGGCATCATCGTCGCCATCGACGCGTACGGCCCGATCACCGACAACGCCGGCGGCATCGCCGAGATGGCGAAGCTGCCGCCCGAGGTCCGCGATGTCACCGATCCGCTCGATGCGGTCGGCAACACCACCAAGGCGGTCACCAAGGGCTACGCCATCGGGTCGGCGGGCCTCGCCGCGCTGGTGCTCTTCGCCTCGTATACGCAGGAGCTCGCACGCGCCGGCCATCCGACGAAGTTCGAGCTCTCCGATCCGCTGGTCATCGCCGGCCTGTTCCTGGGCGGCATCCTGCCGTTCCTCTTCGGCTCGCTCGCAATGCTCGCGGTCGGGCGTGCCGGCGGCCTGGTCGTCGAGGAGGTTCGCCGCCAGTTCCGCGAGATCCCGGGAATCCTCGAGGGGACGGGCCGTCCCGAGTACGGGACCGCGGTCCGCATCGTCACCGCGGCGGCGCAGCGCGAGATGATCGTGCCGGGCATCATCCCGGTGATCGCGCCGATCGCGGTCGGCTTCCTTCTGGGTCCGCGGGCGCTTGGCGGGCTGCTCCTCGGCGCGATCGTGACCGGGCTTTTCCTCGCCCTGATGATGACCAGCGGCGGGGCGGCTTGGGACAACGCCAAGAAGTACATAGAGGAAGGAAACCTCGGCGGCAAGGGTTCCGACGCGCACAAGGCGGCGGTCACCGGAGACACGGTTGGCGACCCCAACAAGGACACCGCCGGACCCGCGATCAACCCCATGATCAAGGTCGTGAACATCATCGCCATCCTCATCGCGGCGTCGGTCTCGGCCAACTACCTCATCCACTAGAGGCGGTCTAAACTCCACCGCGAGGTGGACGACTACCAGAAGGAGATCGCCGACCTCGAAACACAGGTGGAGCAGCTCGTGGAGGCGGACGGCGACGCCAAGACGATCGCCGAGCTGAGCATGCAGCTGGAGGTCCTGAAGGCGCTCTACGCTCGCGCCACCGACCTGTACCAGCGTGGCCTGAAAGACGACGGGTTGCGCTACGGGCTGCGCATCCAGGGCTACGGCGACTGGACCATCGACAACGTGTACGCCTTCGTCTACGAACGGTCGGTCGAGCTCGAGCCAAAGGCGCACCGCGCTTTCGTCGGCGGCATCCGGTCCGCCGACTTCGCTCTGATGCTCAACTCATAGGAGGCACAGCACATGGAGACGCCGCTGACCCCCCTCGAGTTCGCCCGGCGCACCCGCAAGCTGTACGGCGACCGCGTCGGCGTCGTCGACGGAGACGTCAGGCTGACCTACGAGGACTTCTTCGCGGGCTGCGACCGGTGGTCGTCCGCGCTGCAGGCGCTGGGCGTGAAGCAGGGCGACCGCGTCGCCTACATCGCCCCGAACACGCGCGAGCAGCTCGAGTCCTTTTACGCCGTGCCCCAGATCGGCGCCGTGGTCGTGCCCATCAACTACCGCCTCACCGCCGAGGACTTCGTCTACATCACCTCGCACTCGGGCTCCAAGGTGCTGTGCGTCCATCCCGACTACCTCGACGCCATCGACGGCGTGCGCGACCAGCTTCGCGGCGTCGAGCATTTCGTCGCCCTCGGCAGCGCCGGCGGACGCAAGGGATGGCTGGAGCACGACGCGGAGGTCGCGCGCGCGAAGCCTTCCTTCAAGCGGGCCGAGATCCACGAGTCCGATCTGCTCGCCCTGAACTACACGAGCGGCACGACGGCCAAGCCCAAGGGCGTGATGATCACCCACCGCAACGCGTGGATGAACGTCATGGACACGCTCGTCCACTTCCACATCACCGTCGACGATGTGTACCTCTGGACGCTGCCGATGTTCCACGCCAACGGCTGGACGTTCGTGTGGATCATCACCGCCGTCGGCGGCCGCCACATCTGCCTTCCGAAGGTCGAGCCCGCGCGCGTCTTCGACCTGATCCGAAAGGAGCACGTCGGCTGGCTGTGCGCTGCGCCGACCGTCCTGATCTCGCTCGCCAACGCACCGAAGGAGGTCCGCGGCGAGGTGCCTCGCGGCGTCCACGTGATCACTGCGGGCGCGCCGCCGGCCGCGGCCACGATCGAGCGGATGGAAGGCGACCTGGGATGGGAGGTCACGCAGGTCTACGGCCTGACCGAGACGTCCCCCTTCCTGACGATCTGCGAGCCGCGCCCCGAGCACCGCAACCTGGCATCGGCGGATCTCGCGACCGTGAAGGCCCTCACCGGCGTCGAGATGATCGGGGCGGGCGAGCTTCGCGTCGTGGATGACAAGGGCAAGGACGTCCCGGCCGACGGGCAGACGCTGGGCGAGATCGTGTTCCGCGGCAACGTCATCCTCAAGGGCTACTACAACGACCCGGAGGCCACCGAGAAGGTGATGGCCGGCGGCTGGTTCCACTCCGGCGACGCGGCGGTCGTCCACCCGGACGGCTACGTCGAGATCCGCGACCGGATCAAGGACGTGATCATCTCGGGCGGCGAGAACATCTCGTCGATCGAGGTCGAGGGCGTCCTGCTGCGGCATGCGGCCGTGCAGGAGGCGGCGATCGTCGGCCTGCCGCACGAGAAGTGGGGAGAGGCGCCGTACGCCTACGT
>CAYWTI010000195.1:0-1675 GCA_964461175.1 uncultured Actinomycetes bacterium
GCCGGGATGATCTGGTCGGTGTCGATGTTGTCTCCGAACTTCCACGCCCGGCCACGCAGCGTCTTCGGCAATGTCATCGGATTGCGGCCGGCATCTTCGCCAGCACCTCCGACGGGTGCGAGATCACGCCGGTGACCGCGCTCGCAGCCGCCACGGCCGGGTTGCTCAGGTAGACCTGCGCCTTCGGGTGGCCCATGCGGCCGGGGAAGTTGCGGTTGGTCGTGCTCAGGCAGACCTCGCCCTCACCGAGCACGCCCATGTGGCCGCCGAGGCAGGCGCCGCACGTCGCCGTCGTCCACGCCGCGCCGGCGGCGAGGAACGTGCCGATCAAGCCCTCCTTCTCCGCCTGGATCGCGACCTGGTGTGACGACGGCGTGATGATGAGCCGCAGCCCGGGCGCGACCTTGCGGCCCTCGAGCACGGCCGCGGCGCGCCGCAGGTCGGTGATCCGCGAGTTGGTGCACGACCCGATGAAGACCTGGTCGAGCCTGGTGCCCGCGACCTCGGAGAGCGGCGCGTAGTTGTCCGGCGACATCGGTTTCGCCACCCCGAGCTCCACCTTCTCGGCGTCGAACTCGAAGACCTTCTCGTACTCCGCGTCGGGGTCGCTCGTCACCGGCGTGTACGCCCGCTTGGCGCGGCCCTCGAGGTACTGACGCGTGATGTCGTCGAACTCCATGATTCCGTTCTTCGCGCCGGCCTCGATGGCCATGTTCGTCATCGTCAGCCGCGCCTCCATGTCGATGTGGCGCAGCGCCTCACCGGTGTGCTCCATCGCCTTCGAGCGCGCGCCGTCGACGCCGATCTGGCCGATGACGTAGAGGATCAGGTCCTTCGCCTCGACCCACTCCTTGAGGCGGTGGTGGTACACGAACTTCAGCGTCTCCGGAACGCGGAACCACAGCTCGCCCAGCGCGAGCACGCAGGCGAGGTCCGTCGACCCGATGCCGGTCGCGAAATTGTTGAGTGCGCCGTAGGTGCAGGAGTGCGAATCCGCCCCGACCACGAGCTCGCCTGGAAGCACCAGCCCGTTCTCGGGCAGCACCGTGTGGCAGATGCCTCCCTGCCCCACCTCGAAGTAGTACTTGATGCCCATCGAGTGCGCGAACTCGCGCGTCAGCCGGCCGAGCGTCGCGCTGGCGGCGTCCTTGGCCGGCTGGAAGTGGTCCTGCGTGATGGCGACGCGCTCGGGGTCCCAGACCTTCTCGGCGCCCATCTGCTCGCGCATGATCTTGCCCGCGGGCGGGATGGTGAGGTCGTGCCCCATCGCGAAGTCGACCTTCGCGAGGACGAGGTCGCCGGGCCTGACGCTATCGCGGCCCGCGCCGCGCGCCAGGATCTTCTCGGTCATCGTCATGCCCATGCGCGTCTAGTCCCTCAGCCTCTTCACCACCGCGTCACCGACCTCGCCGGTGGAGAGGTTGCCGCCGAGGTCGCGCGTGCACTCCCCCGCGCGCAGCGCCGATTCCACCGCACCCTCTATCGCACCTGCCATTTCTTGGTGACCGAGGTGTCTCACCATCATAGAGGCGCTCAGAATCGCCCCGATCGGGTTGACGATGCCCTTGCCCGCGATGTCCGGCGCGGTGCCGTGGACGGGCTCGAAGAGACCGCGCTTCGTCTCCGGGTTGATGTTTCCCGACGGCGCGATGCCCATACCGCCGATCAGCTCCGC
>CAYWTI010000196.1:0-3689 GCA_964461175.1 uncultured Actinomycetes bacterium
CAGCTCTTCTACAACTTCGACCAGTGGACCGGCGGCATCAACGCCATCGGCCTGATCGATCAACCGAAGCTCCCGGCCTGGATCCAGGGGCCCTGGTCCGGCGACGGACCGGTCGCGTTGGTGCAGAACTTCAACTTCAACGGCGACCCGGTCGCGTTCTACGTGCTCATCTGCTTTCTGATCGCGGGCGCCGTGATCCTGGTCAACAATCTCTACCGTTCACGCCTCGGCCGTGCGTGGATGGCCATCCGCGAGGACGAGGTCGCCGCCGCCGCCATGGGCATCAACACCGTGTCCACAAAATTGCTCGCCTTCGGCATCGGCGCGTCGTTCAGTGGTTTCGCGGGCGCCTACTATGCCGCGGACGTTGCCCTGGTCAGCCCCGACAACTTCCTTTTCATCGTCTCGATCACGGTGCTCGTGATGGTCGTGCTCGGCGGCATGGGGAACGTGACCGGGGTGATCATCGGCGCCCTGGTGATGTACTTCCTGGTCTTCTATCTCATCCCGGGCCTGCCGCAGAACGCGACCGCGCTGGCCAGCAACATCGGGCTCGGCTCCCTGAACCAGAGCAGCGGCGACTGGCCCGGGCTCGCCCAGGAGACCCAGCGGCTCAACTTCATGATCTACGGCGCGATCCTGGTCGGCATGATGCTGCTGCGGCCGCAGGGTTTGCTGCCGAGTCGCGTGCGCGAGCAGGAGCTGAAGCACGCTGCGGTCCAGGAAGAGGAGGCGGCGGTCGAGATGACCCACGCAGGATGAGCCCCGAGCCGCAGCCGACCGACGGAAACATCCTCGAGCTGGCCCACCTGACCAAGCGTTTCGGCGGCCTGGTCGCGGTCGACGACGTGAGCCTGCACATCAAGCGGGGCGAGGTGTTCGCGCTCATCGGACCGAACGGCGCGGGCAAGACGACGCTCTTCAACAACGTCACCGGCCTCTACCAGCCATCGAGCGGCACGGTCATCTTCGACGGGCGCGAGATCACCGGATACAAACCCCACCAGGTGGCCCGCTACGGCATCGCGCGGACCTTCCAGAACATCCGCCTCTTCGACTACATGTCGTGCCTGGACAATGTGCGCGTCGGCCGGCACGTGCGGATGAAGGCGAAGGTGTGGGATTCGCTCTTCAAGCTGCCGCGTGAGCGGAGGGAGGAGGAACGGGTGACCGAGGAAGCGATGGAGCTCCTCAAGTTCGTCGGCATCTCCAAGCACGCGAACCAGTACGCGCGCAATCTTGCCTACGGCCAGCAGCGCCGCCTCGAGATCGCCCGCGCCCTGGCCACGGACCCCAAGCTGCTCCTGCTCGACGAGCCTGCCGCCGGTTTCACGCCCCAGGAGAAGGTCGAGCTGATGAAGCTCGTGGACAAGATCCTTCTCCGCGGGGTGACTGTCTTCCTGATCGAGCACGACATGAAGGTCGTGATGGGGATCTCCAAGCGCATCGTTGTCCTGGACCACGGCGAGAAGATCGCCGAGGGCAGCCCCGACGAGGTCCGCAACGACGCCCGGGTCATCGAGGCCTACCTGGGCAAATCGGCCTGATGGTGCGCTCCTAGGTGGCACTCCTCGAAGTCGACGGGGTCGACGCCTTCTACGGCCGGATCCAGGCGCTTCGCGGCGTCACCATCAAGGTCGAAAAGGGCGAGGTCGTCGCGCTCATCGGGTCGAACGGCGCGGGCAAGACGACCACGCTGCGCACGATCAGCGGCCTGATGCATCCGCAGAACGGTTCGATCACCTTCGACGGCCGCGAGATCACGCGCACCGCACCGTCGAGGATCGTCGAGCTCGGCATCTCTCAATCGCCGGAGGGGCGACGTCTTTTCGCGCGCATGACCGTGCTGGACAACCTTGTCATGGGCGCCTACTCGCGCAGCGACAAGGCCGGCATCGCGAAAGACATGGACCGGGTTTTCACGCTGTTCCCACGCCTGCTCGAGCGACGCACGCAGATCGCGGGCACCCTCTCCGGAGGCGAGCAGCAGATGCTGGCCATGGGCCGCGCCCTGATGGCTCGGCCGAAGGTGATGATGCTCGACGAGCCCTCGCTCGGGCTGGCGCCGATCCTCATCGAAACGATCTTCAGCATCGTCCGCGAGATCAACTCGCAGGGGACGACGGTGCTGCTCGTGGAGCAGAACGCAAACAAAGCGCTCGAGGTGGCGAACCGTGCCTACGTCCTGGAGAGCGGCGTCATCGTGCAGGAAGGGTCCGGCCGCGAGCTGCTCGCCTCAGAAGAGGTGCAAAAAGCCTACCTGGGCATGTAAAACGGTATGAGAGGGAACCCGGATGGTTCCCTCTCATCGACCGGGCGCTTTGCGCCGGGTCTGCTCTCCCTCCGGTATATCGTTGGGACTTTTCTAAGAAGCCACTCGTAGCAACGTCTGGGCGGCGATTAGGCATAGTCGCGGCCGGGATGAACCCGGCCGCCAATGCAGCGTCTGGGTTACAAGAGGCTTCCCGATAGTTCCCGCGTGGGGTGGGTTAGCGGTTGGGTTGGTAGCTCGAGACGAACAGGACGATCAACGCGATCGCGAAGAATCCGTATTCGATGATCACGTTGCGGTTGAAGCTGTCCTCGACCGTGTGCCGCACCAACCCTCGGTTGATGTACCAGGCGAACAGAAACATGATCGTCTTGATGTTCGGCTCGATGATCAGGTAGAGCTGCAAGGCGCTGATCGCCCACGCGAGGAAGGTGACGACCTGCGCGACGAAGAGCGCGAAGGTGAACGCCCTTCGGGGCGCGATCGCGGTGCCGTTGATCCGGAAGCTCCGATAGGACGCGAGAAACGTGATCGTGAAGACCCACACGAGGTAGAGGATCGGGTTCAGGTCCGATTGGTACTGCAGCCAGACGATCGCCCACATGGCGCCGGTGTAGCCGAAGACGAGGAGGAGCTCCTGGAGCACGACATGGCCGCGCTTCTCGGCGTCGCGCAGGCGGAGGTAGTCCAACCGGGCGGCCATGATGAAGCCGCCACCGAAGACGACGGCGAACAGGGTGTATTTCCACAGCTCGGGCACGAGCGATGACAGGCCGGCCAGCGTGATGGCGCCGAGCGCAACCGGGATGTAGTGCTCGATTCGCGGAAATTCCTCGGCCCCGCGCAGGTAGCCGAGCACCGCCGGCGCAGCCACGACGACCAGGCCGAGCGCCACGGCCCAGACCTGTCCCGGACCGAGCAGCTCGGACTTGAATCCGAGCGCGATCGCCACCAGGACGACGCCCGCGAAGATCAGAAAGCTGCGGTCGCGCTCTGACTTGGCCGCGGAGTCGGCCGGGACGACCTTCTCGACGAGTACCGGCGGGAGCTTCATGACAGAACTCGGAATTTAAGCACGGCCGTAGCGGTCCTCGAGCCGGATGACGTCGTCGATCTCGGGCGTCGAGACCTCGAATATGTCGGTGTCCTCGACCGCGGTCAGGCGATGCCGGGTGCCGGGCGCGATGTGCAGGGTGTCGCCGGCGGCCATGCGCCGCTTGGCCAGCGCCCCGTCGGGGCCGCCGAGCTCGATCTCGACGACGCCGCGGACGATGTACTGGGACTCATCCTTGCGATCGTGGTACTGGAGCGACAGCGCCTCGCCCTTGTTGATGTGCAGGACCTTGCCCGCGTACCTGTCGGTGACCGCCCACCGGAGCTCGTAGCCCCAAGGCTTGTCGACCCTGTGGTCCTCCAC
>CAYWTI010000197.1:0-2975 GCA_964461175.1 uncultured Actinomycetes bacterium
GATCAGGATCAGCGACTGGACGACGATCGAGAGCATGTCGCGCAGCGCGCGTCCAAACAGCAGCGCGACGCGGCTCACCGGCGTGACGCGCAGCCGTTCGATCACGCCCGCGCGCAGCTCCGAGATCAGGCTGAAGCCCACACCGGCGGCGCCGAACATCCCCAGCTGCACGAGGAGGCCGGGCACGAACACGTTGTAGGCGCCGCCCGGCGGAAAGCCCCGCATCGACGCGAGCGGCTTGAGCAGAGGCGCGAACAGCACGAGGTAGAGCACCGGCTGGAGCACGCCCACTCCCACCCAGAGCGGGTTGTGGATGAAGATGCCGAAGTAGCGGCCGAACACGAGCCACGTGTCGCGGAGGACCTTCACGCCGCCGTCTCCCGCAGCGAGCGACCCGTCTGGCGCAGGAAGACGTCGTCGAGGCTCGGCCGGTGCAGCTCGACTGCGGTCAGGCGCAGGCCGGCTGTGTCCAGCAGGCGCAGGATGGCCGGCATCGCCACCTCGCCGCGGTCGACGTAGAGCTGGATCGACCCGCCATCGAGCCTTGCCTCGCGCACGAAATCCTGGCCCGTGACCGCGTCGAGCGCTGCCTGTGCATCGCCGGCCACGGTGAACGTGACGACATCGCCCGCGATCGCCCGCTTGAGCTCCTCGGGCGTGCCCTGGGCCACGATGCGCCCGTAGTCGATGATCGCCACGCGGTCGCACAGCGCGTCGGCCTCGTCGAGGTAGTGCGTCGTGAGGAACACCGTCGTGCCGCGGTCGTGCATCTTTCGCACCTCGTCCCACACCCTGGCGCGGCTCTGCGGGTCGAGGCCGGTCGTCGGCTCGTCTAGGAAGAGCAGCTGCGGGTCGTGGACGAGCCCAAGGCCGATGTCGAGGCGGCGCTTCTGGCCGCCCGAGTAGGTCGACACCTTGCGGTCGGCGGCCGGCTCGAGCTCGAGCATCTCGATCAGCTCGCCGGCCCGCTTGCGCGCCTGTGCCGGCGCCATGCCGTACAGCCGCCCCTGGAAGATCAGCTCGGTCCGGCCGGTGATCTCACGGTCGGCGCCGCCGGCCTGGCCGACGTAGCCGATGCGCTCGCGGATCGCGGCTGGTTCGGTGGCGAGCTCGCAGCCGACGACCCGCGCGCTGCCACCGCTCGGGGGGAGGAGCGTGGCCAGCATGCGCAGCGTCGTCGTCTTGCCGGCGCCGTTGGGCCCGAGGAAGCCGAATATCTCGCCGGCACGAACTTCGAGATCGACCCCCGCCACCGCCTCCACCTCGCGCTTGCGCGAGCGGAAGACGCGGCGCAACGCGCGGGTCTCGATGACCGGCCCGTCAGGCCGTGGCTGCGTGCTCTCCATCGCCGGAGATTGTCCCGGAAGCCGTTGCCCGGCCGCCGGTGAGGAGTGCCCAGAAGGCCTCCAGGGCCGGCCCGCCGCTGGCCGAGCGGCGGATCGCGGTGATGGCGCGCACGATCGGGGGCACCGGCAGCGCCTTCAGCATGCCGAGGCGCAGGTCATGCAGCACCGCCCGCTTCGGCAGCGCCGCAAAGCCAAGGCCGGCGACGGTCATAGCGCGCGCGTACTCAGGGTGCTCGACGTTCAGGACCTCGAGGTGGTCGTAACCATCGCCGATGAGCTGGCGGACGAAGCGGTCGCTGGTGGTGCCCGCGCCGCGGCCGATGTAGCGGTACTGCGCGAGGTGGGTGGGCGTGACGCGCTTGAGATGCGACAGCGGATGGTCGCGATGCGCGACGAGGATCAGCTCGTCGGGCGAGATCTCGACCGCGACGAGGCCAGGCTCGGGGTCGCTTTCGATCACCGCGCAGTCGAGTGAGCCCGTCAGGACACGGCGGTTGAGGTCGCGGCTGGGCGCGACCGCGACCTCGAGCTTCACCGCCGGGTGGCGCCTGGTGAACTCGGCCAGGTGCGGCGGCAGGTAGTAGGTTGCCGAAGTCGGGCTCGCGCCGACGTGGAGCGAGCCGGTCTGAAGCTCCTTGACTGCGCCGGCGGTGTCGCCGAGGACCTCGATGGATCGAAGCGTGGCCCGGCAGGCCTCGGCCACCGTTTTGCCGGCGTCTGTCAGCCGGACCCGCCGGCCGTCTCGCTCGAGGAGCTGGACGCCGAGCGCACGCTCGAAGTGCCGGACCTGCTGGGTGACGGCGCCCTGGGTCAGGTAGAGCGAGGCGGCGGCGCGAGAGACATGCTCGGTTTCGGCCACCGCGACGAAGGATCGGACCTGCTCGAGGGTGAACGATGGCCGGCGCACCGGAATATATTAGTCCGGCTTATGGAACGCATTACAAATCATTGGCACGGAATGGCTTAATGAAACCTGAATCCCACCGTTGTACCGCTACGTTTCCACAAGCCGTATCACGCGAAAAGGAGGTGCAGAGAACGACATGAAACCCTCGTCCGGCCGCCAGCTGGGTCAAGGGATGGTGGAGTACGCGCTGATCCTCGTCCTGGTCTCGATCGTCGTCATCGTGATTCTTCTGACCATGGGCAACCAGATCCTGAACGTGTTCTCCAACGTCGTCGCCGCGCTGGGTGCGTGAGCCGCGAAGCCGTGGTGCGTCGCCTGGCTACTTTGCATAGCCAGGCGACAGCCGCGGGCCGATCGTGGCGCCTTTAACCAGCGCCTAACCTAGACCCCTTCGGCCGGGGGTAAAGTTGTCCCGTCGTGGCCGCCGAAGCCCACCCCGAACCTGAAAGCACGCCCGTCGTCGCCCCGGTCACGTCCCGGTACATCAACCGCGAGCTCTCGCGGCTCGACTTCGACGAACGGGTCCTGGCGATGGCCGAGGACGCGCGCCTGCCCGTGCTCGAGCGGGTCCGCTTCCTCGCCATCTTCAGCCAGAACCTGGACGACTTCTTCCAGGTCCGGGTCGCCGGCCTGAAGGAGCAGGTGCTCGCCGCCGTCGCGGCCGCCTCGCCCGACGGCCTTTCCCCGCTCGAGCAGCTGAAGGCCATCCGGGCGCGTGTCGA
>CAYWTI010000198.1:0-17349 GCA_964461175.1 uncultured Actinomycetes bacterium
CGCGCGCACGACCGCGGCGAAGAACTGCCACGGGTCGTACGGCCCGAATCGGAAACCGTTGCCGCGCTGCAGCGCCGGGTCGTAGTCGCGGATCGTGTCCGCCAACCCGCCCGTCGCGCGCACGACCGGGATGGTGCCGTATCGCAGCGCGATGAGCTGGGCGAGCCCGCCCGGCTCGAACCTCGACGGCATCCAGAGCATGTCCGAGCCCGCGTAGATCCGCTGCGCCAGCGAGGCGTCGAAGCCGATCGCCACCGCCACCTGGCGCGGCAGCTCGCCGGCCCACCGCCGGAACACGTCCTCGTAGCGGCGGTCGCCGGTGCCGATCACGGCGACCTGGAGGCCAAGCTGCAGGAGCTCGGGCAGCGCCTGCTCGATGAGGTCGAATCCCTTCACGTCGTAGAACCGCGACACGATCGCGCACAGCGGCTTCCCTGAGTCCTCGAGGCCGAGCTCCGCTCGCAGCGCGGCCCGGCACAGCGCCTTGCCCTGCGGCGCCTCGGCGGAGTAGTGGTGCGGGATGCTCGGGTCCCGCTGCGGATCGAAGATCTCGTAGTCGATTCCGTTCAGGATGCCGTGCACCTTCTGGGTGTTGCGGCGCAGCAGCTCGTCGAGGCCCTCGCCGAACTCCGGCGTCTGCATCTCCTTCGCGTAGCGGTCGCTGACGGTGTTGACGACGTCCGCGAAGTGGATGCCGCGGCCGAGGAAGTTCACGACGTTGTCGAGCCCGGGGATTCCGAGTTTGATCAAGCCCCACTCCTGGAGCCCGGCGAGCATGATCGCGCCGAAGCCGAACACGCCCTGCGCCGACAGGTTGTGGATCGTCAGCGCGGTGGCGATGTCGGTGTAGCCGTCGCCGCCGTAGACGAGGTCGAGCAGGTTTGGGATCAGGGCCCCCCACCAGTCGTGGACGTGGATCACGTCGGGGAAGAACTCGAGCCGTGGCAGCATCTCGAGGACCGCGCGGCTGAAGTACACCGAGCGGGCATCGTCGTCGCCGAAACCGAACATCCCGTCGCGGTCGTACAGCTGGGGGCAGTCGACGAAGTACACGACCAGCTCGCCCAGGCGGCCTTCGAAGATCGTGGCCGCCATCCGCTCGCTGCCCAGCGGCACCTCCAGGCCCGTGACGACGGGGCGAAGGCCGTAGCGTTCGATGTCGACCTGGCGGTACCGGGGCAGAACGACCCGCACGTCGTGGCCGAGCCGGCGCAGCTCCTTGGCGAGCGAGGCGGCGACGTCGGAGACGCCGCCCAGCTTGGCGAACGGTGCCAGCTCAGCGGTCGCGACCAGGACCTTGAGGTGGCGGCCGAGCTCGACCTCGACGGCGGGCGCCTCACCTGGCACGCGCACACCGAGACCACCCGACGGCGGCACGACCTCGATGTCCTTGCCTTCGCGGCTCACGATGAGCGCTATCTCGAACGCGTCGCCCGCTTTCTTGCCCAGGTCCGCGAACGGGATCGTGACGAGGAAGGGATCGGACACGTCGCGTGTGACCTCGGCCACGGCCCGGGTCTCCGGGTCGACCACGTGCAGGATCGTCAGCGAGCCGCCCTGGCCGCGCGGCGTGATCCGGGCGACGACCGCGGGCTCAAACCCGAGCTCACCCATCGCCGCGCGGGGCAGCGGCAGGTCCGTGTCGGCTGCGCCGTCACCGGCGGGCGGCCCGGAGGCATAGAGCCACAGCTCGATCGCCTGCGACTCGAGCTCCGCGGGCGAGCGCGGCGAGTCGACGCGAAGGTAGAGGTTCGCGTCGTCGTTGCCGTAGAACACACGCTCGACCACGCCGGCCGGCCGGTGCAACGCACCGAAGCCTGAGCCGACCAGGTAGAAGCCGGCCTGCGCCCACTGCGGATCCTGTCTCGAGGTCGGACTGATCGATGTTGCGGGCACTCCGCGTTCGGGAGTCGGCGCTCGCTTGATGATCGGCTGGAACAGGCGCGCAGGCGCGCGCGCACCCATGAGCTTGTAGACGTTGCGCAGGTGCAGCCGGAACTGGTTGTCCCAGATCGGGTCCATCCCCGAGTCGTGCTTGCGGCTGAACCACCAGAACCAGTCGCTCCCCTCGGTGATGAGGATCTCGCGCCACGCGAGGGCGGCCTGCTGCGATTCCTTCGGCCTCTGCTCCGACTGCGCGGCGAGCCACTCCCGCGTCTCCGCGAGCAGGTCCCACGCGACGTTGTGCTCCGGGTCGCCGATCCATGTGTCGAGGCTGGCTCCGATCCAGCTGCCGGTGTGCAGGTGGTGCAGCTGCTGCTGCGGCGGATGCTCGGCCAGGAAGTCGGAGACGGTGGTCGTGACGATGTCCGAAGTCGATTCGGTCTCGGTGTACAGCGCGTTGAGGAAGTCGTGCCCGTCGCGCGGGTAGAACTCCCACGCGTTCTCACCGTCGAGCGCGATCACGGCCAGGAAGTCGCGGTCGCCCTGGACCTCGCGAATCCGGCGCAGTCGGCCCATCAGGTCGCGCGCGGCGTCGATGGACGACATGCGCTGGTAGTCGAAGCCGATCACGTTCGAGAGCTGGGAGTCGCGGAAGACCATTGACACCGACCTGCCCTCGCGCGCCAGGCGTTTCGGCTGATAGAGGTGCTCGTCGCGGTCGAACTGACCCTCTAGCGAACGCGCCAGCACCTCCTCGTCGCTGATCATCCAGTCGACGTTCGCCTTCTCGGCGAGCCCGACCACGCTCTCCCCGACGGCCATCTCCGACGGCCACATGCCCTTGGGCCGGCGGCCGAGCATGCGCTCGAACAGCCCGACGCCGAGCTCGATCTGCCGCTCGGCGTCCTCGCGGTGGGAGAAGTGCCGGTCGGGAAGCTGGATCTGCGGGTTCGCGCTGCGCGCGGAGTCGACGTGGCACAGGAGCGGCAGGATCGGGTGGTAGTACGGAGAGAAGGTGAGCTCGACCTGGCCGCGCTCGGCCAGCTCGCGGTACTTGGGGACGATGTGCCGCATGCGGTCGAGCTGAGCGCGGAAGAGCACGTCCTTGTCGTCCTCGGCGAAGTCGCGGTCCTTGCGCTTGAGCTCGGCGAGGCCGGGGTCGGACTCGACCCACACGGGGTCGCACCAAGCGAGGTTGAACCACACCTGCAGGTCGCGCACATCGTTGGTCGTGAACTGCGCGTCCACCGCGCGCGACGCGAGCTCGAGATACCGCGGGGACTGCTGAACCCGCAGCGCGCGGGGCGACTCACGCATCCAGCGCAGGACGAAGTCGCGTTCCTCGGCCGTCAGGTCGTCGGCCCTGCGCCGGCTCAGATTGAGAAACAGGTCGACCGAGTCCTCGCGGCCGTAGTCCTCGATCTGCGCGAGCAGCGAAGGGACGAGGTTGAACGTCGCCTTCACGTTCGGGTACACGTCCAGCAGGGCCGGCATCTTGAAGTAGTCCTTGGCCGACCGGAGGCGCACCCACGGCAGCAGGTACGTGTTCGTGAGGTCGTCCTTGTAGTAGGGCTGGTGCATGTGCCAGACGAAGGCGACGTGGAGCGGTCTCATCTACGAGGTCAATGATCGCTTGGCCGGTGTGCGCGGCGCGCGCGGGGCGGCTGGTTCGGCCGGCGGGATGCCCTGACGCGCGGAGGTGTACTCGACACGCAGGAGGACGAAGACCGTCCGCCCCGGCTCGAACGTCATCCGGCTTCGTGCAGGGTGCGCAGCACCTCGGCGTGCAGCTCGCGCGTCGGCGCGCACAGGATCGTGGCGCGCGTGGCGAGGTCGCAACGCAGGCCGTCGAGCGGCCCTCCCTCGAGCGTTGTGGCGATGCCGCCGGCCTCGCGCACGAGCAGTAGGCTGGCGGCGGTGTCGAAGAGGCGGACCGGGATCGGCGCGCAGAAGGCGTCGAAGCCCCCGCTCGCCGTCAGGGCGAGGGAGATCGCCATCGAGCCGAGCATGCGAATCTTCGAGGCGCGCTCGACGAGTGGCCGGGCAAGCTCGAGCGCGCGCGGCGTGCTCTCGAGGCCCAGGATCTCGATCCTTGCGGTCAGGGAGCGACGCATCACCTGTAGGGGCTCGCCGTTCCTTCGCGCGCCCTGCTTGCGCACGGCGGTCCAGCGCTGTCCGGCCGCGAGGTTCTCGATGAGTCCGGCGAACGTGTCCGCCAGCGTGGGGCCGTCGAGGACCGCCAGCATGAGGCCGAAGAGCGGAACGCCCTGCTTGGCATTGAGGCTGCCGTCCACCGGGTCGACCAGAACCAGCGGAAAGGGCGCTCCGAACTCCCGCTGTCCGGCCTCCTCCGAGAGAACGGAGAAGCTCTCACCGGCGGCGTGAAGTCGCTCGAGGTGGGCGAAGACCGTGGCCTCGGCTACACGGTCCAGCTCGACGGTGATATCGCCGCCGGCGCCACGGGTGTGCGCGCGGCGGCCTTCCTCCGTGCCGGTCAGCGGCGCCACCGCGCGGCGAACGTCGTCCGCGATGCGGGAGAAGAGGTCGAGCCAGCCGGCGGCGTTCAGCGGGGCGCTTGGTCGGGCAGGGTCGGGGTCTCGGTCGTGATCTTGCGGCGGCGGCGGCGGCGGCGCTCAACCACGATCGTGATCAGGTACGGCTGCTGCATGGCCCACACCCTCTCGATCAGCTGCGGGATCGGGATCGCATGCGGTTGTTCGATCCCGAGCATGACGAGAGCCTCGGCCACGTGGTCGGGCAGGTCTGTCTTGTCGTGAAGATTCAGCTGTTCGAGACTTTCGAGAATGTCGTCCAGACGGCGAAGACTTCCACGCCGCTCTGCCTCTCCGGGCCGCAGCATCGGCGAAAGCTTACTTGGAAAGCGCGGCGGTCAGCGCGAGGGCCACCTCGTCCGGGCGCTCGAACTGGAGCCAGTGGCCGGCACCCTGGAGGACCTCGAGCCGGAAAGGTCCGCTCACGTATCGCTGGGTGCCCTCGGCCTGGGCGCGGCCGAGGGCCGGGTCGTTGTCGCCCCACAGCAGCGTCGTCGGCGCGCTGACGGGCGCGTCCCTCTGAAGTCCCGTCCACGCGCTGTCGCGCGAGAGGTTCGCGCGGTAGTAGTTGAGCGCCGCGGTCAGCCGGCCCGGGCGGGAGAGCGAGCGCACGAAGCCGTCGATCACCGCGGGCGGGATCGCGGGCGCAAGCATCGCCCTGAGGCGGCGGTACCCGTCCTCCTCCAGCACCTGCTCCGCCTTTCCCTCCTTGAGGAAGAGATCGATGTAGCGCGAGCGGTTCCTCTGGTCCTCATCCGCCATCGCGGCCGCGAGCGCCGCCGGATGGCCGACCGACAGCGCCGTGAGGGTGCTCGTCATCTCCGCGTGCTCGAGGGCGAAGAACCACGCGACCATCGCGCCCCAGTCATGCCCGGCGATGTGCGCGCGCTCGCGCCCGAAGCTCTTGACGATGCCCTCGACATCGGCGACGAGCTGCGGCATCGCGTAGTGCTCCACCCCCTCGGGTGCGTCGGACAGGCCGTAGCCCCTCATGTCGGGCGCGACCGCGAGCGCGCCGGCGCTGGCGAGCGCGGCCACCTGACGCGTCCACGACTCCGCGCCCTCGGGGAAACCGTGGAGGAGGACGAACAGCTCTCCGTCCGCCGGGCCGTCGGCCAGGACGCGATGGCGTAGCCCGTTGGCGCGGACCATGTGCTGGCTCGCCGTCATCGTCCGTCGATCTCCTTGTGGATGAAGTCGGCGGCGACGTCGAGCGCCTGGTCGAGGACGCGGAGCAGGCCGTGCCCCTGGCCTTCGAACACGACGAGCCGCGCGTGATCGATGAGCTTGATCTTCTTCTTCAGCAGGTCAAGGTTTGCAAATGGGTCGCGATCGCCGCTGAGGAAGAGGACCGGGCACTTGATGCGCGGCCAGTGCTCGGTGCGGAGCTGGTCAGGGTATCCAGGGCGATGCAGCGGATACGAGAACAGCACGAGTCCGCCGAACTCTGCCTCGATGGCCGCCATGCTCGCGACCCTTCCGCCGAACGACTGACCGCCGCCGATGACCTCGGGTCCACGCCCCGACGTCTTGATGAAGACCGGCACCGCTTTCTCGGCGCCACCACGCGGAAGGTCGACCGCGACCGCGTCGATGCCGCGGCGCTTGAAGCCCGCGACGTAGGGCTTCATCGACGCCGCGTTGCCTGATGCTCCATGACCTAGGACGACACGCATCGGATGAATCGTCGCAGCGTCGAGAGACGCGCGTCGTGGTCGACGATGGGCGCAACCTCAGCGGAAATTTCCACAACCCTCGCTAAAAAAAATTTCGCGCAGGTATTGACGTGAGTTGGGTTCATCGAGTATCAAACAGCTTGTATGGCGATGCTGCTCGTGGTTGCCACCACAGAGGCAACGGACCCGACGCGAGAAAGCGGACCATTTCGATCAGCCGCCATCGTCTCGGAATTCTCATCTACGAGGGTCCGCGGCGAAGACCGTGGGGTTACAGAGGAGGTGCGTGTCGGAGCGATCCAGACCACGTCACACCACAAGCAACCCGCGCAACCAATGGAACCTCGGGTCCATATCTTTGGGAGAAGGAGGTAACGAATGATGGCGAAGAAGAAGGCCGCTAAGAAGCCGGCCAAGAAGGCCGCGAAGAAGACCTCGAAGAAGAAGTAAGACACTTCTCTTCAAGCGTTTCGTAAGTCCGTCACGCGCCGGGGTTCTGTGGAGCCCCGGCCCTTTCTTTTCTATGAGGGGTGCGGTTGGCGCCAAGCAGCGGACGGCGCCAGGCCGGCACCACGTGCTCAGGCCGGCACCACATATAAGGAAGAGCCCGCCTCTCCCTATTGCCTCTCGAACATCTGTTCGGTATAGTTGGACCCGCCTCCGGCTCTCCCCTGCGTCGCTCTCTCGAGGCTCCCACAAGATGCAGGAACCAGCGCTCGAATCCGCGATCAACTCGATTCGCGTCCGCTTCGGCAGCCAGGCGCTGACGAGAGCGGTCGACGTCGCGCCGCCACGACCGTGGCCGAGCGCAACGCCGCTGGACCGCCTCACCGGCATCGGCGGCATGCCCCAGGGAAGGTTGTCGCTCCTGTGCGGCCGCGGCACGTGCGGCAAGCTGACCCTCGCTCTCGCGCTGCTCGCGCGGGCGACGCACGACTTCGCGCACACGCTCGTCATCGACGGCGGCGGCTTCGACACCGCATCGCTGCTTCCCTTCTCCCCAGAGCTCGGCGCGCTGACCGTGGTCCGCGCGCCGGCTCCCGAGGTCGCGGGCGAGTCGGCGGCCGCGCTCGCGCGCGCAGGTGCGGGCTTCGTCCTCGTCTTGAGCGATGTGCCCGAGCACTGGCTCGGCCCGCTCGAGTCGGGAGCCAACCGCTCGGGCTCGGTCGTGGTCGGAGTCATCGACGAGCCCGACCGTGCTCTCGCGCATGCCTCGAGCTTCAGCGTTGCGTTCGCGCGCAGCGAGTGGATCCGCGATCGCGGCGTGCTGGTCGGGCTGCGTGCGTCCGCGCGATGCGTGAAGAACCGGGTCGCGCCCCCGCTCGGCGAGACCGAGGTCGAGATCTGCTACCCGCTCGGCCCGCGACTGCTCGCCGGCTTCACGCCACTCGTCGAGGAGGTCCGACCTCGGCGCATCGAGGTCGACGAGGAGATGCGGCCACGCGCGTCTGCTGCGGTTTAGTCGAACACCTCGAGCTGGCACGGCGGCCGGACCTCTACGGCTCGCCGGTGATCATCGGTCGCTGGGACCACCACGTCGTCGCGGCGTCCGACGAGGCGCGTGAGCTCGGCGTCGTTGCGGGTATGGCGCTGCGCCAGGCCGAGCACCTGTGCCCGCACGCGACGTTCGTCCTCCCCGACGAGGAGGCGGTGGCACGGATACGCGAGCTGCTGTCGGCGGCGCTCTACGACCTCGCGCCAACCATCGAGGTACGTGACGAAGGAATCGCGTGGCTCGACCTCGAGGGAGTGACCCACGCCGGCGAATCGATCCGCGAGACGCGCCGCCGCCTGCTGAAGGCCATCGGACGCGAGCCGAGGCTCGGGCTCGCTCCCGGCCCATTCTCCGCGCGCCTCGCGGCGGCGCGCGCGCGACCCGGCCGGTTGCTGCGCGTCGACGACGCCAGGTCGTTCCTCGCGCCGCTGCCGGCTCGCGAGCTGCCGCTTGACACCGAGCAGGTCGAGCGACTCGACCTCCTCGGCCTTCGCACACTCGGCGCCGTGGCGGAGATCGGCCCGCGCGAGCTGGAGAGCCAGCTCGGCCGCGACGGCCGTCACGGGGTCCTGCTCGCGCGCGGCCTCGAACCCGACGCCCTGTCGCCATGGCAGCCGCCGATGTTCACAAGTGCACACCGCCAGTTCGGTGATCCGGTCGAAGACCGCGAAGCGCTGCTGTTCGTCGCGCGCGCTCTTTGTGGCGACCTTGCCGACGAGCTGGGGCTTCGCGGCGCGGGCGCCAAGCACGTGCGCGTGCGGCTGGGTTACGAAGCGTGCGAAGCAGACGAACGCGATTCGATCGTCAGGCATCCGCTCAGCAGCCAGGCTGAGCTCTTTGGGCTCGTCGGGTCGTGGCTCAAGGAGTGGCGGCCGCGCGCGGCGGTCAGCGAGATGTGGATCGAGCTGCCCGTGCTCGAAGGCGCCGGCCGCCGTCAGCTCAGGCTGTGGGCAGGCGGCGACGGGTCAAGCGAGGAGGTCGCGGCCGCGCTCGAACGCCTGCAGGAGCGCTTCGGCGAAGACCTCGTGTGGAAGCCGGCGTGACACGGCTGCTCAAGCCCGCGACGGCAGTCGACGTCACGCTCGACCACGGCCGGGCGCCGATCGCCATCGCCGGCGCGCTGACGGGCACGGTCGAGCCCATCGCGCGCTGGAAGGTCGAGACGATGTGGTGGAACCGGCCGGTCGTGCGCGAGTACTGGAAGGTCGTGCTCAACAGCGACCTTCTGTGCGAGCTGTACCGCGACGGCACGACCGGCGCCTGGTTCGTCGAGCGCGTGTACGACTGATGTCTTGCGTTCGCGCAGATTGGCCTGTTAACACTCTTGACCCCCAAACCTACGTTCGTAGACTCACCCTCGTGCCCCAACCCGGAACTGACGTCGCCCCTCCGGTCGCGCAGCTCGCCGCCTCTGTCGAGCTCTTCTGCCTGACCGACCACCGCACCGCCGGCGATGAGCTCGCCCTCGACCTGGCCGAGCTCAGCCGCTGCCTCAACCTTCTTCAGCTCAAGTTCTCGGAGATGTCGGCGACCTTCGCCCGCACCGGCGAGTACGACCGCCAGTACACCTACTCCCCCATCCACTGGCTCCGCACCAACTGCCACCTGACGGCCGGCGCCGCCGCCGACCGCGTCGCGGTGGGCCAGCTCCTCGAGAGCGTCCCGCACAGCGTCGAGGCGATGGCCGGCGGCGAGATCGGGTTCGCGCACCTGGCCCTCATCGCCCGAGAGGCCGAGGCGCACGCCGCGACCGGAAGCAACGCCGCCTTCGATGAGGCCTGCCTCCTGGACAAGGCACGCACGTACACCGTGGGCCGCTTCCGCAACTTCTGCCACCACCAACGCCACGCCGCCGATCCGCAGGGTTACGCCGCCGACGAGGTCAGTGCCGTCGAGGGCCGATCTCTCACCCTGCAGACCGGCGAGGGCGGAATGCTCTGGATCCGTGGCGTTCTCGACCCAGAAGGCGGCAACGCCCTTCGCACCGCGCTCGAGCCGCTCGCGCGCCGCGACGGCAAGCGCGACGACCGCAAGCGTGACCGCCGCCTGGCCGACGCCCTCGTCGAGCTGGCCCAGCGCGGCCAGCGCTCGCACCTGCAGGTCACCACCTCGCTCGAGACGCTGCTGCAGCGCTGCGGCGCCCCGGCCGCCGACCTCGAGTTCTCACTGCCCATCTCGGCCACCGCCGTCCAGCGTCTTGCCTGCGACTGCAACGTCACCCGCATCCTGCTGGGCGCCGACTCGCAGGTCATCGACGTCGGGCGCTCGACCCGAACCGTTTCGGCGCCAATGCGCCGAGCGCTCGCAGCGCGGGACCGAGGATGCCGCTGGCCCGGCTGCGACCGTCCCGCGAAGTGGAGCGCGGCCCATCACGTCGTGCACTGGAGCAGGGGCGGCCACACCGACCTCGGCAACCTCGTCCTTCTGTGCAGCCGCCATCACTGGATGGTTCATGAAGGCGGGTGGCAGATCGTCCGCAGCGACCAGCACGGAGCTCAGGGCTACACGACCGTGCCGCCGAGGCTCGACCCGCTGGCGAGCGCCGGCGCCGACACGGGCCCCGACCGCGCCCGCGGCCCCGACGCCACTGCGGCGTGATGGCCACGACGCCGCCCTACGTCGAGCTGCACAGCCACTCCAACTTCTCCTTTCTCGACGGTGGCTCGCACCCCGCCGAGCTCGCCGCCCGCGCCGCCGAGCTCGAGATGCCGGCGCTGGCCGTCACCGACCGCGGCGGTGTTTACGGCGCGGTCCGCCACCTCCAGGCCTGCCGCAAGATCGGCGTCAAGCCGATCATCGGCAGCGCTCTCGAGGTCGACGGCGAAGAGCTTGTCCTTCTGGCCCGCAACCTGCGCGGTTATTCGAACCTGTGCCGCCTGCTGACCATCGCCCACGCCGACGAGCCCAAAGGCGAGGCGCGGACGACCCTGGCCAAAGTGGCGGAGCAACAAGGCGACCTCTTCTACCTCAGTGCAACCGACAGCGAGGTGCGGCTGCGCGACCTTGCCGGCACACTCGGCAAGGACACCGTCTTCAGCGAGCTCCACCACCATCTCGAGCCGGAGGACCGCTGGGTCATGGAAGGCCGGGCGGCGATGGCAAGGCGCTGTGGCGTGCGCACCGTCGCGACCAACCAGGTCCACTACCACCTCCGCCGGCGCAGCAAGCTCCACGACGTGCTGGTCGCGATCCGGCACCGCGCCACGCTGGAAGAGGCACGCCCTCACCTCTTTCGCAACTCCGAGCACCATCTCAAGGGCGGCGATGAGCTGCGGCCGCTGTTCCGCGGCCACGAGGAAGCCCTGGCGACGCCATGGGAGATCGCGCAGCAGTGCGACGTCGACCTCGACTTCCGCAAGGTCCGCTTCCCCGGCTATCCGGTGCCGGCCGGCGAGACGCCCTTCTCCTTCCTCTACAAGCTTTGCTTCGATGGCCTGCGCGAGCGTTACCGGCCCATCACGTCGGCGGTGACCCACCGCCTCCAGCACGAGCTCGAGGTCATCGAGAAGACCGGGCTGGCCGAGTTCTTTCTCATCAACTGGGACCTGATGAGGTTTGCGCGCGAGCACGGCGTGCCCGGCCAGGGACGTGGCTCGGCGGCGGACTCGATCGTCGCCTATGTGCTCGGCATCACTCGCGTCGACCCGATCGAGCACAACCTGCTGTTCGAGCGGTTCCTCCACGAGGAGATGACGAGCACCCCCGACATCGACATCGATTTTTCGACCGAGCACCGCGAGCAGGTCATCCAGTACGTCTACGACAAGTACGGCGCGGAGCGGACCGGGATGGTGTGCAATGTCGTCACCTTCCAGCCCCGTATGGCGATCCGCCAGGTCGGCAAGGCCCTCGGCTTCTCAGCGGAGCTGCTCGACCGTCTCGCCAAGGGCGTCGACCGCTGGTTCGTCGAAGACGTGGCCGACTCGATGGCCGGCGCCGTGCCGCCACCCGATATGCGGCCCCAGAGCTGGCGCCAGTTCCTCGACCTCTGCCGCGAGGTGATCGAGTTTCCCCGCCACCTGTCGATCCACAACGGCGGCATGCTCGTCACCGGCGAACCGCTGGTCGACATCGCACCCGTCGAGCCGGCGACCATGGAAGGCCGGCGCGTCGTCCAGTTCAACAAGGACGACGTCGAAGACCTGGGCCTGATCAAGATGGACATGCTCGGCCTGCGCACCTTGTCCGTGGTGGCCGAGGCGCTCGATCTCATTCGCGGCACGACCGGCAAAAAGCCCGACCTCGACGCCCTGACCCTCGACGACCCGGCGGTCTACGCGATGTGCGGCGAGGCGGACACGATCGGCGTCTTCCAGATCGAGTCCCGGGCGCAGATGCAGACGCTGCCGCGCACGCGGCCCCAAACGTTCAACGACCTGGTGGTCGAGGTCGCGATCATCCGGCCAGGGCCCATCCAGGGCAACGCGGTCCACCCGTACATACGCCGCAAGCAGGGCCGCGAGCCGGTGACATACGCGCATCCCCTGCTCGAACCCATCCTCCGCGACACGCTTGGCGTGATCCTTTACCAGGAACAGATCATCGAGATCGCGATGCACGTCGCCGGCATGCGACCGAGCCATGCCGACGGCTTTCGCCGTGCGATGACTCGACACCTAAACCGGGTCGAGATGTCGTCGCTCGAGGACGAGTTCGTCGCCGGATGTCTCGCCAACGATGTGCCTCGCGAGGTCGCCGATTCCTTGTTCGCCGCCGTCCAGGGGTTCGCGGTGTACGGGTTCTGCCGCTCACACGCCGCCGCTTTCGCGCGAACGTCGTACGAGACCGCATGGATGAAGCTGCACCACCCGGTGGAGTTCGCCTGCGGGCTCCTGAACAATCAACCCATGGGGTTCTACCACCCGAGCGTCCTGGTCGAGGATCTCAAGCGGCACGGCTTGCGCGCGCTACCGGTCGAAATCAACCACTCGGACGTGCGCTGCCTCCCGGAGGGATCACCCCCCGCGATGCGCATCGGCTTCAACTACGTCCGCGACCTCGGCGAGGATGGTCGCCGCGCGATCGTCGCCGAGCGCGCGAGCCGCGGCGCGTATGCATCGTTCGACGACTTCATCGCCCGCCTGCGTGGCGGCCCAATCGGTCCGCGCGCCGTCCGCAACCTCGTCATGGTCGGCGCCTTCGACGCCATTGGCCGCCCGCGACGCGAGCTGCTCTGGGGCTGGCAGGAGCGGTGGCATGGCGCCGGTCTGCGCAAAGGGATCGACCGCCAGGCCGAGCTACGGCTCGACGGCACGTCACCAACGCTGCCAGAGGTCGACGCCTTCGACGCCAACCAGCTCGAGTACCGCATCTCCGACGTCTCCACAGGCCACCACCTCATCCACTTCTGCCGTGACCGCCTTAATGAGCTGGGCGCGATGGAGAGCGACAAGGTCGCGAAAGTCCGCAGCAACACGCGCGTGCGCGTCGCCGGCCTCGTCATCACACGCCAGGCGCCCGCGACGGCCAACCGAATCCGCTTCTTCACCCTCGAGGACGAGTTCGGTCAGGTCAACGTGACCATCAAGCCCGAGGTCTACGAGAAGTACCGTCAGGTGGCCAACCGCCAGCCGATCTTGATCATCGACGGCGTGATGCAGCGGCAGGACGGCGTCCATTCGGTCCTCGCCACTCACATCGAGGCGCTCGCCGGCGTCCCCCGACCAGCGCAGCGCTCGCACGACTACCGATGAGATGATCTTTGACCGTGGCTGAAGACCGCGACGACGTCATCCGCCGCTATCGCGAATCCCGCGCACGCCTGTTGAAGGCGATCGACGGGCTGACGGACGAGCAGATGTCGGAGCCTTCGCTCGCCGGATGGGCGGTCAAAGACCACCTCGCGCACCTCGCTCTGTGGGATGACATCCGCGCCGACGAGGTCACGCGCATCTCCGCCGGCCACGAGTCGGCGTGGAAGATGACCGAGGCACAGGACGACGAGTACAACGCCACCGGGTACGAGCTGCGCCGCGCCATTTCGGCGGCGCAGGCCAGATGGGAGTTCGAGAGGTCACGTCGCAAGCTGCTCGAGGCCATCACCGCCGCCACTCCCCGCGCGCTCGACGCCTCCAGGTACGGGGCGGCCGGGCTGATCAGCGGCCACGAAGATCAGCACGCGGAGTGGATCCAGCGCTGGCGGGACCAGCAAGAGTCCTAGCCGCAAGAGCCCCTTGCCTTACTTTCCGTAGCCGAAGCGGGTGCATTTGGGGCATGCTGTTGCCCTAGACCCGCACTCATCGCAGCAACCCCGGAAAGGAAAGCCAGCAGGAAATGTCGATCGCGCGCGAAATCGAAGACATCGCCCGGGACCTGATCAAGCATCAGCACGATCACCCACCGGTGCGCGACCTCAACCGCGAGGTCGACCGCCGCCAGACGTTCGCCGACCGCGCCGCCGGCGACTTCGCCCGCCTGGTCGGCAGCTGGCTTTTCGTGCTGGTGCAGCTCGGGATCATGGTCGTCTGGGTCGCGCTCAACGCCCTGAACCTGATCCACCCGTGGGACCGCTACCCGTTCCTCTTCCTCAACTTCGTCCTGAGCCTCGAGGCCGCCATGTGGGTCTCCGTCGTGCTGATGGCGATGAACCGCCAGGCCGACCGCGAGCGGCTGCGCGCGCAGCAGGACTACGAGCTGAGTGTCAAGTCGGAGGAGGAGCTCAAAGCGCTGATGAACCACCTGATGCACCAGGACGAGATCCTGCTGCAGATCGTCAACCGCCTCGACCGCGGCGACCGCGAGATGAAGCGCCTCGCCCGCCGACTCGAAGAGGTGATCGAGTCGCGTCCGCAGCCGGCCTCGCCGTCGTCGCCCGCGGGACCCGGCGCGGAGCGACCGGCGGTCAGCGTCCCGGCGCCGTAGCCGCCAGGCGCGAGCCCAGCTCGCGCGTCACCGACACGATCAGGTCGACGTCGCGCTCGGTCGTGCGCCAGTTCACGATCGCGGGCCGAAACGCGACCTTACCCGCGTACTGCGTCGTGCCAAAGAACACCCGCCAGTCCTCCAGCACCATTTCGTCCAGGGTGCGGTTGAGCGCGTCGAGCTCCTCCTCCCGCACGCCAGGCCGGCCGGTAGCGGAAGCAGATGATATTCAGAGGCACGGGCGCAAGCCGCTCCAGGTCGGGCGCCTCGTCGACCTGCCGGGCGACGCGCTGCGCCAGCGCGAGGTGGCGCTCGAACATCGCGCGGTAGCCATCGCGACCGTAGGCGCGCAGCGTCGCCCAGACCGGGATGGCGCGCGCGCGGCGAGACATCTCCGGGCCCAGGTTGCCGAAGACCGGTCGGGCGTGCGTCTCGGTGCCGAGGTAGGCGGCCGCCGCGGCGAATGCGCCGGCGTGTGCCTCCGCGTCCCGGACGAACGCGAAGCCGGTGTCGTACGGCGCGTTGAGCCACTTATGGCCGTCGACCGCGATCGAGTCGGCGCCCTCGAGCCCGGCGACGAGGTGCTTCGTGTTCGGCGAGACCGCCGCGTACAGCCCGAAGGCGCCGTCGACGTGGAGCCACGCACCATGACGGCGCGTGACGGCCGCGATCTCGGCAATCGGATCGAAGGCGCCGGTGGTGACGTCACCCGCGGTGGCGATCACGTTCGCCCGCCGCCCGAATGGAGCGCGGTGATGACGACCGCGGCGACGACGGCGAACTTCGTCGGCTCGACGCGCGCCGCGAGAGGCGAGCTGACCCAGTTGTAGGCCGCCTGGTTGAGCGTCGAGGTCAGCCAGTCCGCGCCGAGGGCCGCGGGCGTGACGCCACCCCATCACGAAGTGAAAGAAACGCGGGCCGGTGGAGCGCGTCGCCCCGTCCTCGGCGGCTGCGATCAGCTATTCGAGCGCGGCCAGCGAACCGATGCCACCAGCCGGGAGCCGGCCATCCAGCGCCGGGCTGCCGGTCGGGCGGACCAGCGCCTCGTCGACGCTGCCGAGAAACTTCTCGGCCTCGCGTACGACCAGCCGGAGCGCAGACGCCAGCGATTCGCGATCGGCGAGCGGGTCAGGCGCTGGCGAGACGATAGACGGCGTACTCGCCGTCGTCATAGACGAGCGTTGCGTGCTGCTCCCAGTACGCGCGGCTGCCGCCCTGCGGCACCTCCTGCGGCCCGATCATCACGTAGTCGACACCGTACCGCCGGGCGAGGTCGAGCGCCGCCGGGTCGCCCTGGAGGATGCGGCGGTCATCGTCGCCCTTCTGCACGTAGTCGGCGAGCCCGTAGGTCCACAGCCAACCCGGGTAGCCGACCAGCTCGCGCCGGCCGGCGAGCGTCGGGATGGGGCTGTTGTGCTCGTCGGCGACGGCGAACACCGCCGTCGGGCTCGTGTGCGTGCGCACCCACTGCGCCACCTTCAGACCGCCGGCGTCTGTGAACTGGACCTGGCTCACGGTGAAGTCGGACGCCCGCGCGAGATCGAGAAAACCGGACAGTCCGAGCAGGACCATCACCACGACGGCGACGATGGCCGTGCCCGGACCGCGACGCAGCATCCCGGCCAGCACGCCGCCGGCGAGGATGCTCCCGAGCAGGGCCCAGAACACGAAGAACTTCGTGTTGTCCCAGACCCAGGGCTGCAGGACGATGAGGTTCGGCACCGCGAACCACAGCCACATCGGCGAGAGCCACGCCGGCAGCCGGGTCGGGAACCAGCGCGGCAGAAAGTACGCGGCGAGTATGAGCGGCAGCAGAAGCGACGTGTTCCAGACCCAGAACCACACGAAGTCGGGGATGAAGAAGAGCACGCCGTGGTGCACCCAGTCGGTGAAGGAGAGCCAGCCCGGCTGGAGGCAGTAGCCGTCTAGCGTGGGCAGGTCGCCGCAGATGCTCGTGTTGTCCGGCGGCCACATCCAGGCCAGGATGGGTACGCCGATCGCGAGCGCGGGCACGAAGTAGGCGATCCACTCCCGGCGCCGGTGGAACAGCGCCCAGAACGCCGGCAGCGCCACGACGGTCCCCCAGGCGTGCACGTGGAAGATGGGCAATGGGCCGGCGACCAGGCCCGCGAACAGGAACGGCCGCCACCCTCGCTGCTCGCGCAGCGCGGTCCAGACGATCGCGAGAAGGATCAGGGCGAGGCTGAAACCGAACAAAGTCGAGCGCTGCGGCACGAGGTACGCGAGCACCGGGTTGAGCCACTGCAGGTTGACGTCTCGGTTCAGCGTGTACTCACGGGTCAGGTGCGCGAGCGCGCTCATGCCGTACCTCTGCACATCGCCCGCCAGGTAGACGAAGCCGAGGCCGCCGCTCAGGAGGAACACAAAGACGGCTATCGCCGCCCCCGCCCGGCCGCCGAGAAAGCGCACCGCGACCAGGTAGACGACCGCTGGAAACGCCAGCCCGAGCATCGCGCTCGTCGCGGTCAGCGCCTCGGTCAGCGACAGTCCCAGGGGCACGAGGTCCGCGGCCAGAAAATCGACCATGAACGGATAGCCGAGGTGATGACCCGGGTCGATCGGGAATTCGGGCGGGAAGTTGTGCCCGTAGGCAAAAGATCCGGCGAAGCTGAGGTGCGCGGCCCAGTCACCCCAGATGTTCACGTAGCCGGCGTACAGGCCGCCGGGCGTGTAGACGTACGCCTGGTGCAGGAAGTGCACCGTCCACGCTCCGCACACGAGCGTCACCGCGAGCAGCGGCCACGGGTGCATCGCTTCACGCCACGGTGATGCCCACCTCCGGCGGGCGTCGAGCCAGTCCGCGCCCAGCTCGGTGCGCCCGACGACGATTCCCAGCCCGCCGAGGACAAGAGCGGCGGCA
>CAYWTI010000199.1:0-3922 GCA_964461175.1 uncultured Actinomycetes bacterium
TTGAACATGTCGAAGCTCTTGTAGGCGGGGCTCAGAAGGACGACGCCGCCGCGGCGCGACAGTCCGGCCGCCGTCGCGACAGCCTCCTCGAGCGTCTGCGCGCGCACCACCTTCGGGTGGTCGCGGAGGGCGCGAGCGAGCTCATCGGATGAGGCGCCGATCAGGATCACCGCCTCGGTGTGAGCGAGCACGTCCGCGACCCACTCCTGCAGGTCGAAGCCGCCGCCGTACCCGCCGGCGATGAGCACCACCGGAGCGCCCGGGAAAGCCGCGAGGGCCACCCGTCCGGCGTCCGGGTTCGTCGCCTTCGAGTCGTTGTACCAGCGCACGCCGGCCCACTCGCCGACCAGCTCCAGGCGGTGGGCGACGCCCCTGAAGCCGCGGATGGCGGCGTTGATCTTGTCGTCGCTGACGCCCGCGATACGTCCGATCGCGGCCGCGGCGAGCGCGTTCTCCATGTTGTGCCGGCCGGGCAGGGGCATGGGCGGCTTAGGCTCGTGGCGGTCGAACCACACCACCTCGCCGCCGGCCCGCGAAGCCAGGTCACGGACGATGGGGTCGCGACCGTTGAGGACCGCGTAGTCGGAGTGCTCGATGGCGCGCGCCTTCATGTCGACGTAGCGCGCGAGCGTCTTGTGGCGGTCCAGGTGGTCGGGCGTGATGTTGAGCACGACGCCGACGTGCAGGCGCGGCTCAGCGACCGACTCGAGCTGGAAGCTCGAGAGCTCGAGCACCACCCAGTGCTCGGGTGTGATCTCGTCCACCCGGTCGAGCACCGTGTCGCCGATGTTGCCGCCGACGATGACCGGCCGGTAGCCGGCCGCGAGCACCTCGCCGGCCAGCGCCGTCGTCGTCGTCTTGCCATTCGTGCCCGTGATCCCGACGACCGTTCCCTTGCACAGGCGGAGGAAGAGGTCGATCTCGCTCGACACCGTGATGCCGCGCGCACGCGCGTGCTCCAGGAGCTCGGAGTCCCACGGCACGCCGGGGCTGGCGTACACGGCGTCGACGCCGTCGAGCACCGAGTCGTCGTAGCCGCCGAGCCGGTACTCCACGCCGGCAGGCATCTGGGCGATCGTCGCGGCCAGGTCCGCGGCGGGCTTGCGGTCGGTGACGCGGACTCTCTCACCGTGCGTCACCAGGTGCTGCGCCAGCGCGACGCCGCTGCGGGCCGCGCCGACGATCAGCGCGGTCAAGAAAGCATGAGCACGAGAGCGATGGCGATCAGAGCCGAAACCACACCCGCGCCCCAGAACGTCAGCGCGATGCGATTTTCGGACCAACCCTCGTGGTGGAACGTGTAGTGGATCGGGGTCATAGGAAAGACGCGACGTCCGCCGGTCGCCTTGAAGTAGGCGACCTGAATGATGACAGACAGCGTCTCGAGCACGAACACAAGACCGATGATCGGCAGCGCAAGGACGACTCCCTGCTGCACCGCCATCGCCGCAAGCGCAAAGCCGATCGCCAGCGCTCCGGTGTCGCCCATGAACACGCGCGCGGGGTGGCGGTTGAAGACGAGGAACGCCGCGAGCGCTCCGCACAGGGACATCGCGACCGCCTTCTCGCCCGCGACCGCGTGCGGTAGGAACAGCACCGTCGCCCCGACCGCGATGATGGCCAGACCGGCGGCTAGGCCGTCCATGCCGTCGGTGATGTTCACCGCGTTGGCCGTCGCCACCACCGCGACGACCGCGACCGGCAGCCACCACAGTGGCTGGCCGCCGAGCGCGATCCACGCCACCGGGATGGCGAGCACGAGCTGGATCGGGAACTTGAGCCGCGCCGGTATGCCGATCGAACCGCGGCGCAGCTTGGCGAGGTCGTCGACAAGACCTATCGCGCCACCGGCGACGAGACCGGCGACCGCCGGCAGCGCTCCGCCGTGGCCGGCGATCGTGGCGAGGACGCCGCCGATCACCGCGAGCGCGACAAAGAGGATGCCGCCACCGGTGGGCGTGCCCGCCTTCTTCTGGTGCGACTCGGGCAGCTCCTCCTGGATCACCTGTCCCGAACGTGCCGCGCGCAGGTAGCGGATGAACGGTGGGTAGAGGACGAAGGCAACCACGAACGCGACGGCGAACGTGATCAGGTCGAGGATCAAGACGACGTCAGATCCTTGACCAGCTCGTCGAGGCGCACGCCGTGGGAGCCCTTGACCAGGACGCGATCGCCTGGCTGCGCGTGGGCGCGCACCCAGGTTGCGGCGGCCTCGCGGTCGGGCACGAGCTCGGCGCCCGATGCCTCGGCCAGCGGCCGCGCGTGCGGCCCCACGTCGACGACGCAGATCGCGGCAAACACCTCCTTCGCGCGAGCGCCGACGCGGCGGTGCGATTCGCCGGCGATCGCGCCGAGCTCGCGCATCTCGCCGAGCACCGCAAGCAGCCGCCCGCCGGCGCCGGACCTCGCCTCCATGACGTCGAACGCGGCGAGCATCGACTCCGGGCTCGCGTTGTAGGCGTCGTCGACGACGACAAACCCGGCCGGCGCGGGAACCTCCTGGAGGCGGTGCTCGACGACGAGCCGAGACAGCGCCTCGGCGCCAACGGCAAGGGGCACGCCGGCGAACTCGGCGGCGGCCAGGGCGGCGGCGGCGTTCAGCGCCTGGTGGCGGCCTTCGAGCGAAAGCTGGACCTCGACGCCGTTGACGGTGAAATGTGATCCGCCTTCGGGGCGCGGCCGGTAAGCCTCGACCCGGTAGTCGCCGCGCTCGGCGCCGAACGTCGCCACGCGGGCGGTCGTCATCGCCGCGAGCAGCGGATAGAACTCGTTGTCGGCGTTCAGCACGGCGAGACCGGCGTCCGGCAGCGCGGCAACGAGCTCGCCCTTGCCGCGCGCGAGGTCTTCGCGCGACGCGAAGAACTCGAGGTGGACGACGCCGACGTTGGTGACGATCCCGATGACCGGCCTCGCCAGCGCTGCGAGCCTGGCGATGTCGCCCCCGCGCTGGAGGCCCATCTCGAGCACGAGCGCCGAGTGGTGCGGTTCGAGCGCGAGGATGGTCAGCGGCACGCCCGTCTCGGTGTTGAGGTTGCCGTGCGTGCGCAGGACGTTGAAGCGCTCGGCGAGCGCCGCAGCCACCATCTCCTTCGTCGAAGTCTTGCCGTTGCTGCCGGTCACCCCGACGACCAGCGGCTGGACGCGGCGCAGCGCAAGGGCCGCCACCGCGTAGAGCGCGTTCCAGGAGTCGGGCACGACGATGCCCGCGATGCCGGTCGGAATCTCGCTCCGGCGTTCGCCCACCACCGCGGCCGCTCCGCGGGCGATGGCGTCGGAGATGAAGCGGTGCCCGTCCGTCTCGGCCCCGCGCAAGGCGAAGAAGACGCCGCCGGGCTGGACCTCGCGCGAGTCGGTGTGGAAGGTGGAGAACATCTCCCCGACCTGGGTGCCCCCCAACTCGCCACCCCCGGTCGCCTCGAGGATCTCGAGGAGACTGAGCCTCACGTTTCCGCGGTCCCAGACGTCTTCTTCACGGCGATGGGTACCAACACTAAGTGGAGCCGCAGCCCGGATTCATTCCGGGCGTCCCCAAGCGCTTGTGGTAACCGCCACCCAGGCGCCTCGGTGGAATCCCCAGAGGGGGCTCGCGGGGGAGATCCGCAGATCTCACCCGCGCCGGCTACCTGTCGGGCGTTATGTGCCAGTCGACGACGAGCGCCTGCGCGATCTGCTTCCAGATCGGCTCGGCGGTCAGGTAGCCGTCGTTCATCGTCCAGTCGTATTCGCTGCCGGGGTAGTGCGGCTTGCGCACGACGACGAGCATCGTGAAGCGTGGGTGCTGCGCCGGCAGGAAGCCGACGAACGAGGCCCACACGTCCTGCGTGTACTTGCCGTTGACGGGGATCTGCGACGTGCCCGTCTTGCCGGTCTGGTCCAGCTCGAACCCACGGATCCGCGACGTCCAGCCCGATCCCTGCTGCAC
>CAYWTI010000200.1:0-8064 GCA_964461175.1 uncultured Actinomycetes bacterium
AAGACGTGCCCTCGGTGCGGGCACCGGATCAGCCAGATCGGGTCGAACCGCGAGCCGCTGAACTTCTGCCGGGGGTGCCAGGTCTAGCGCCGCTCGCTGGGGCCCTCCCCTTCGGTTCCGGCGCCCTCCCCCACCGGCCAACCTCGACTCAGCGTATGGCCGGCGTCAACCCTGCCTGTTAAGAGCTCGGTCGCGCAGCCCCGGCCGGAGCGACCCCCGCGGCGCCACGCCCGGCGAGGTTGCCGGCGACCTGCCGCAGCAGCCGCTCCGACGTGACGGTGATCTCCTGCACCGCCGCCTCGAACGCAGCCTCATGCCGAGGCGACGGCTTGGAGAACCCGCTCACCTTGCGCACGAACTGCCGCGCCGCGGCGCGGATCTCATCCTCCGACGCGATCACGTCCGCCTGCCGCAGCGTCTTGATGCTTCGACACATGGCTGACAACGATAGAGAAGGCTCAGTCGGGGCGGCGTCGCGCCCGGTGCGGCGGCAGCTCGGGCAGGTCGGGCGGCGCGAGCCGCGTCGGATCGATGCCGGCGCGCAGCAGCATCGCCCGCGCCAGGCGGTCGTAGTTGTGCTCCGCCAGGTCGCCGACCGGATCCGGCGAAGCGCTCATCAGCTGCCGGAAGCTCAGCGACGACACCGCCCGGTACGCGAGCACGGCCCGCGCCGCGTCTGCGCGCCCGGTCATCGACGCGATGCGCACGAACGCAAGCGCCGCGCCCGTCTCGCGCATATCGCGCCAGCGCCACAGCACGTAAGGGATGAGGACCAGCAGGATGGGTGGCAGAGCGACCAATAAGCCGAGGATCACCGCCGCGTGGAAGATCGCGTCGTGGATGTTCTGCCCCGTCGCGACCAGCGGATCGCCCGAGTACTGCTTCAAGGCGTCGGCCATGTTCTGCAGGAACTTCGTCAGGATCGGTATGCCGCCCGGCACCGCCTTGCGGAACGCCGCGATCCACTGGTCGAACGTGACGCCCGTGTTCTTGATCGCGTCGGCGATGACCTCGAGCCCCATCACGGTCTGGTAGATCAGCCACCCGAGGTACGCCCACACGACGGTCCAGAAGAAGACCGTGGTGTCGGAGAGCACGCGCAGGAACGCGGGCCATCGCCGGTCGGGGTAGACCTTGAGCATCACGTTCCCGCGCACGATAAGTCACGGGCGCGGGAATTCGCGCCGATGGCGCTAGCCGAGCGCGAAGTCGACTTCGACCGTGACCTGGACGTCCATCTGGCCGACCGGAAGCTGGGTCGCCACGCTCGCGGGCGTGCCGGCCACCGCGTACGAATAGGGCGGTCGCGCGACCGTCGAGAGATCGCTCACACGCACGACCGGCCCGAGCTTGACGCCGGCGGCTGACGCCATCGCCTGCGCCCGGGCGCGCGCGTCCGCGATCGCCAGCGTCCGCGCCTCGGCCTCCGCCGCCTTGGGGTCGTTGAGGCCGAAACCGACCGAGATGTTCGTCGCGCCGCCGTCCTGGACGATGGCGTCGACCGCTTTGCCCACCGTGTCGACGTTGTGCCACTTCGCCACGAGCTGCACGCTCGCGCGATACGAGGTGATGGCCTGGCCGTCCGAGCCGTACACCGGCCCGACCCAGTAACCGGACGTGCTCAGATCGGCGTCAGGGACGCCGAGCGCCTTGATCCGCCCTACAAGCCGGGCGAGCTTCGACGCCAGGTCGCTCTGCGCCGCCGCGGCCGTGCCGGCCTGTGACTGCACGCCGGCGCTCACCGTGGCGAGGTCTGGTTTCCGGGAGACGGTCGCGTCGCCGCTAGTGAGGATCCCGCTCTCCGGACCCGACGATGTGCTCGCCGAGGGCAGTGAGATCAGAGTCGGCGTGCGGCTGCCGGACGCGGCGACGACGGCGAGCGCGACGCTCACGGAGCAAAGGATCGCGACGGCGGCGGGGAACACGGCCAGGCGCAGGGCTGCAGGCATCTTCATCTCCTTTGCCTCGCCAACGACCACCGCGGCGGCGACGTAACGCGAACCGCTCCCACTACCCTGCCTGAGTGGCCGACGCGCTCAGCCTGGGGCGACTCCTGCTCGCGCCCGCGATCGCGGTGTGCGGCTTCGCCGGCGCAGGCCGCCTTGCCGCCGCGCTGCTGGTCGTCGGCGCCGCCACCGATGTTCTCGACGGCCGCGTGGCTCGCGCGCGCGGCGCTTCACGGCGCGGGGCGCAGCTCGACGCCGCCGCGGACGCCGCGCTCATGCTTGCCACGGCGGTCGCGCTCACCGTGCTGCATCCGGACATCGTGTCGGGCCAGGGAGTCGAAATCGTCGCCGTGGCCCTGCTCTACGCGGCGGCGACCGCGCTGACGTGGCGCACGCAGCGACGTCTCGTCGACCCAAAACAGCTCACCGCCAAGACCGCGGGCGGCGCGCTGTACGCGTTCGCCCTCTTCACCCTGGCGGCGGGCGTCTACGTCCCCGCCCTGCTGAGCGTCGCCGCGCTGGCGCTGGCCGTGTCCTCGCTGAACGCGATCTTGAACGCGGCGAGCTCGAGCCAAGCGAGCTCGAACGCCAGAAACGCGCGCTCCCAGAGGCCCCACCATGTGAATGTCGTTGTCAGCAGCGCCGCGGCCAGCACGAGCAGCGCCGCTCCGACCGCGACCAGCCCGACGGACACAAGGCCGTAGCTCGCCACCAGCCGCAGCTGGGCCAGCGCCAGGCCGAGGATCGCGATCCCCGCGCACAGCCTGTGAGCGGCGGTCGAGGCGGCCGAGGACGGATCGAGATGAACGATCGCGGCGCCGAAGAAACCCGCCGCCGCAACCACCAGCCCCAGGCGGCCCCGGCGGCTCGCGGCCGCCAGCGCGACACAAGCGATTCCAGTCGCCGCGATCGCGGCATCGACCGCCGCCGCCGCCGGCAGCCCGGGCACGGCGAGACGGCTCACGGTCGCGGTCAGAGCGTCGACGCTCGGGGTAAGGGCTCCAGCTACTACGACCAACGCCGCCGCCACCGGCAGCGCGACGATCGCGACCGCAGACAACGTCCGTCTCACGCCCCGGCCCGGACGACTCGGTCGTTCAGTCGTGCGTTTCGGTTCCCGGCCACGCCGGCGGATCGTAACCGACGTTGGGCACGCTGCCCGTCCGCCAGTACACGCCGCGCCGGCGCTGCATCAGCTCCTCGTCGACGAGGTAGCGGCGCAGGGCGGCGAAGTCGGCGTGGCGGCGAGAGATGACGTGGTTCACCTCCGCCTCGGCGTAGAGCCTGCCGGGCTGGAAGTCCTCGACGAGCCAGCGGAGGACGGCCATCCGCTTCTTCCGCTGCACCGGGATGGCGGTCAGCCGCCCGGCACCGTCGACGAAGTTCTCGAGCACGCGATCGTCGGCCAACAGGGGATCGAGTCGAGGCTACAACTCCCGCGGTCGTCCTGGCCGCGCCGGTAACGTGAGAGCGTGGCGCTTCCGTCGAAGATCGCCGAGCCGGCGCGCATAGAGAAGCTTCTGTCCGTCGTCCGGGTGACCCGCCCGCTGGCCGCGGCTGATGGGTCGCTCTACTTCTCTTCCAACGTCACGGGTCGCGCCCAGGTATTTCGCCAGGCGGAGCCGGGATCCGAGCCGGAGCTGCTGCTGGCCGGCGCGAACCGCATGCTTCCGCACGCGTCCGTCGCGGGCGGACTGCTGGTCCGCTTCGACCGCGACGGCGACGAGATCTGGCAGCTCGGCATCGTTCGCGACGGTGTGCTGCGCGCGCTCACGACCGACGCGAAGGCGGTGCACCGTTCGGTCACCGTGCACGCCGACGGACGCCGTGCCGGTCTCAGCTGGAACCCGCGCGGGCAGGCCGACCTGGTCCTTGGCGAGATCGATCTCGAGACCTCGGCTCTGACGCCCTGGGTCACGCCCAGCGGGTACTGGGAATGGGCGGCGTGGAGCCCAGACGGCTCCCGGGCGGCGGTGGTCAAGAGCCTGGGGATTCCGACCGAGGCAAACCTCCTCGAACGGGACGGCACGCTGACCCGGCTGCTGCCGAGAGCGATCCGGACCCAGCCGGTCGAGTGGCTGCGCGAGGGCTTGCTCGTGATGACGGACCTCGACCGTGACTTCGTCGGCCTTGCGCTCGTCGACCCCTCGCGGCCGGAAGAGGTCACGCGACGGATCTACGGCGCGGAGCGGGAGCTCGAGGGCGCGACGGTCGACGGCGCGGGCGCCAGGGCCGCGCTCGTCGTCAACGAGGGAGTGCACGACCGCATCCGCATCGTGTCGGTCGCCGACGGCCGGATCACGGACACGGTGGATCTGCCTCCTGGGGTGGTGATGAGCGACCACAGCGGCGGAGCGGACTACCACGTCACGTGGTCGCCCGACGGATCCAGGCTGTTCGTCAGCTGGGAGCAGCCGTCCCAGCCGGCCGAGATCTTCGAGTGGCCGGGCGGCGCGCGCCGGACGTTCACATCCGAGCCGCCGGACGCACTGATTGCGCCCATCGAGGTGGAGTACGAGAGCTTCGACGGTCTGCGGATACCGGCGCTGTTCTACCGAGTCGACGAGCGGCCGCGGCCGACGGTGGTGCAGTTCCACGGCGGCCCCGAGGGCCAGTCGCGCGCGAACTTCCTCCCCCTTGCCCACCTCCTGAACTCGATCGGCGTCAACCTGTTCCTGCCCAATGTTCGGGGCTCGACCGGCTACGGCATGGCCTTTCAGAGCCTCGACGACAAGTCCCTGCGCTGGAACGGCGTCCGTGACGGATGCGAGGCGGCGCGATTTCTCAAGCGCAGCGGCGCCGCGACGAAGACGGCCGCGATGGGCGGTTCGTACGGCGGTTTCATGACGCTCGCCGTGCTGGTCGAAGACCCGGGCCTATGGGACGCCGCCGTGGACGTCGTGGGCATCGCCGACTGGCACACCTTCTTCGCCAACATGCCACCGTGGCGGGGCGTGCTGCGGATGCACGAGTACGGCGATCCGAACGGCGCCGAGGCGGACTACCTGCGCGAGATCAGCCCCATCCACCGGGCGGGCAACGTCAAAGCGCCGCTGCTGGTGATCCACGGTCGCAACGACCCGCGCGTGCCGGTGGAGGAGAGTGAGCAGATCGCGCGAGTCACGGGCGCCGAGTTGATGGTCTTCGACGACGAAGGACACGGGATCGCGGCGCGGCCCAACCAGGTCAGCGCCAACCGGCGAATCCTGGAGTTCCTGGCCGAGCATCTCCTCTAGGCGATCGGAAGGCCGAGCGGCTCGCGCAGCTCGAGCTCGTTCATCAGGAACCCAGTCAGGAAGTCGCGATCGCCCTGGGACATCACCCGCCCGAATGTGTTCATCGCCATCGGCATCGCGGCGAACAGGACGACGAAACCGCCGAACAGCAGCGCGTCGGGGCCGGCGATGTGCCCATGCGCCGCCATTGCGCCCACGGCCACGTAGACGAGGAGGAACGCGTACCAGAAAACGAAGAACACGCGCACCGACACCGGCGCCGAGAGCGTCACGCGCACGATCGTCTGCGGGGGCATCGAGCCGTCGAGCTTCACGTATGCGTACGGCCTGAAGCTGTTGCGCCAGAACGTCACGTGGTGGAGCGTGTAGTCGGCGGCGCTGACCATCCCGCGGCCCACCGCGCGCCACAGAAAACGGCTCGTCGACTCATCGAGCCGGCGCCGGCACTCCTGCAGGTCGAGGCTGGTCACGTACACCTGCCTCTCCTGCCACCACGGGTTGAGGAAGTACTGCCACGCGGCAGGCGACTCCGCGCCGATCATGCCCGGCCGCCGACCTGCTTGGCGACGAACTCCCACAGCTCGTCCATGGCGCCCGGCGCCTCCGCGCGAAGCGCACCCATCAGGAGGATCGGGACGAGGATCGCCAGCAGGCCCGCGCCGTAGATCGGCTGCCAGGAGCGCGACGACGCAAGGGCCACGATGGTCAAGCCGAACATGGCGGCACCCCCCGCGATGATGCCGACGATGAGAACGGACGATGCGATGCCCCACGAGAAGCGGAGCCTCAGCTCGGACCCGCCCGCCGCGGCCTGAGCGACGTCGACCCGAACGTGGGTCTCGAGGAGCGAGCCCGCCTTCATGGCCCCGGCTCCGCCGCGATAGAACGCCCCGTCACCGCCTCCGAACCACAGCCGCGCGATGCCGGTGATGCTGGTCGGCGCCTTCTTCAGCTTCAGCCTGCACTCGTCGGGGCGCAGACTCGACCGCATGACGCGTTCGACCCGCCAGAACGGGTTCAGGAAGCGCCAGCTGTCGCGGGTCATCGGGGTCGTCCTCACAACGTGCTCCCGGAAGGCTACAGGCTGATCAACTAGGATCGGACGCGGGACGGGTGGCCGAGTCCGGTTGATGGCGCCAGTCTTGAAAACTGGTACAGGTGCAAGCCTGTCCTGGGTTCAAATCCCAGCCCGTCCGCCACTCGGTTTTCAGGCGGCGGTCATCGAGCTCCGATCAGCTCCACCCCGCCCATGTACGGCTTCAGCGCATCCGGCACGGCGATCATCCCGTCCGCGCGCTGGTAGGTCTCGATCAGAGCGTCCAGCGTGCGCGGAAGCGCGAGGCCCGAGCCGTTGATGGTGTGCGCGAACCGCGGCGGCGCGCCGCGCTCGGGGCGGTAGCGGATGTTCGCCCGCATCGCCTGGAAGTCGTTGAACACCGAGCACGACGACACCTCGAGGTAGCGGTCGAGGCCGGGCGCCCACGCGTTGAGGTCGAACTTCTTGAACTGCGCGAACCCCATATCGCCGGAGCACATGAGCGTCACGTTGTAGTGCAGACCGAGGCGCTGGAGAATGTTCTCGGCGTCGCGCGTGAGCTGCTCGAACTCCTCCATCGACGTCTCCGGCGTCGTCACCTTGACCAGCTCGACCTTCGAGAACTGGTGCATGCGGATGAACCCGCGTGTGTCCTTGCCGGCGGCGCCCGCCTCGGTGCGCCACGACGGCGCGTAGCACACGTACTTGAGCGGCAGGCGTTCGGCGTCGAGGATCTCGCCGCCGTGGTAGTTCGTGACGGGCACCTCCGCGGTCGGGATCATCCACAGGTCGCGGTCCTCGACCTTGAACAGCTGGTCGGCGAACTTCGGCAGGTTCGCGGTGCCGGTCATCGCGGCGCTGTTGACGAGGAGCGGCGACCAGATCTCGGTGTACCCGTGCTCGCGTGTGTGGACGTCGAGCATGAACTGGACCAGCGCGCGCTCGAGCCGCGCGCCCTCGCCGACGAGGAACGCGAACCGCGAGCCCGCGATCTTGACGGCACGGTCGAAGTCCATGATCCCCAGCGCTTCGCCGAGGTCGAAGTGCGTGCGCGCGGCGAAGCCGAGGTCCGGCTTGCTCCCCCACTCCCTGACGACGACGTTGTCCGCCTCCGTCGTGCCGATCGGCACCGACTCGTCGAAGACGTTCGGGACTCGCAGCAGGAGATCGTCGAGCTGCGCCTTGACGCGGTCCGCCTCGGCCATCGCGCGCTTCGACTGCTCGCCGACCTCCTTCGCGTTGCGCAGGTCGTCCTGGTCGCGCGTCCGGGCGAACTGCCTGGACAGCTTGTTCTGCTGTTCCCGCGCCAGCTCGGCCGCGTGGAGCGATTCGCGCCACCGCCGGTCCAGCTCGAGGATCTCGTCCACCGGCGCCGGCTCGCCCTTCAGATCGGCGGCGCGGCGCACGGCGTCGGGCTTCTTGCGGATGAACTCGAGCGCGAGCACCGCTACTGCGCGGCCTCGGGCTTCATGACGGGGAACAGGATCACGTCGCGGATCGAGGGCTGGTCCGTCAGCAGCATCACGAGCCGGTCGATGCCGATGCCGAGGCCGCCGCACGGCGGCAGGCCGTACTCGACGGCCCGGAGGAAGTCCTCGTCCATCGGATGAGCCTCCTCGTTGCCGCCGGCACGCAGCGCGGCCTGGGTCTCGAACCGCTTGCGCTGATCGATCGGGTCGGTGAGCTCGGTGAACGCATTGGCGTACTCGCGGCCGAGGATGACGAGCTCGAACCGCTCGACGAAGCGCGGGTCGTCTTCGCGCGGGCGCGCGAGCGGCGACACCTCGACCGGGTAGTCGAGCACGAAGGTCGGATGGCGCAGGCGCGGCTGCACGTGCTCCTCGAA
>CAYWTI010000201.1:0-6385 GCA_964461175.1 uncultured Actinomycetes bacterium
ATCGCGGCGGTGCGCGCGCGCACGTCCGACGAGCGCTTCGTCATCACGTCCGAGGACCGGATCGTGCGCACGATCGAGGACCGCCACCCCACCGTGCGAACCGGGCTGTCGCTGGGCGACGAGCTGGCGGGCGCGTCGTTGTGGAAGAGGCTGCGCGTCCGGCTGAGCGAGGCGTTTCCCCGCGACCGGATCGCAAGGTGCGGCGCCGACTTCGTCGCCGTCCACTGGCAGCTGGCCGACTTCAACGTCCTGCGCTACTGCTCGCGCCACGACGTCGACGCATGGGTGTGGACCGTCGACGAGGAGGTGGCCTTGAAGCGCTATCTCGCCGATCCGCGGGTGACGACCGTGATCACCAACGAGCCGGAGCTCGCGCTGAGGCTCAGGTCGGCCAGATCGTGATGTCGTGCTCGCAGCAGAACGTGCCCATGTCCGGCGTCCAGTGGAGGATGAACGGCGGTGTCGCGTCCGAGACCCTGAAGCAGATGTCGACGGGGCCGAAAGTTGCGCCGCCGCTGAACTCGTGGCGGGCGAAGCTCTTGCAGCCTGCGGCGTCGGTGATCGGTATCGACGACCGGCGGCCCTGGTCGATGAGCTGAAGGTCTTCGGGTGCGGCGTGCGTCGCGCCCGATGAGTTCTGGAACTTGACCGTCATCCGCACGACGTCGTTCTGCACGCTCACGTTGGAGATCCAGATCACGTAGCCGTTGAGATTCGCGCAGGGGCCGGGCGAGCAGTTGTCCGGCTGGAGGTTGCTGTTCGGGTTCGTGCCCAGCGGCGCTTTGAGCGCCATGTAGGCGCCGCCGGCGATGAGAGCGGCTACGAGCAGGCCGGCGACGACGCCGGCGGCGGTCAGGAGGCGGCGGGGGGCCATCGTTTGCGCCCCGGAGCCTACTAAACGGGAGGGCGTTTCGCCGGCCATTACAATTGCGCCGCCATGAGGGGATGCGGTGTTCAGCCTGCTTGTTCGCGGGTTCGTCCTCGGCTTCGCCGTAGCCGCCTCGCCTGGCCCGATCTTCTTCCTGTGCGTTAGGCGCACCCTGGCTCAGGGCCGGCTGACCGGCCTCTTCTCGGGTTTCGGCGTCGCCACCGCCGACGCCTTCTACGCCGCCGTCGCGACCTTCGGCGTGGCGGCCCTGGCGGCGGCGTTCACCGAGGGGCGCCGCCCGTTCGCGATCGTGGGTGGCGCAATCCTGGTCGTGCTCGGCGCGCGCATCGTCCGCGACCGCAAGCGGGCGGCGCAGCCGGCCGCGCCTCCGACCGGCCGCGGCCTGGCGTGGGCCTACGCATCGACGCTCGGGTTGACGATCACGAATCCCACGACCATCGTCTCGTTCGCGGCGCTCGCCGCGACCCTCGGCCCCGGCACGGAAGGTTCCTTCGCCCGACCGGCGACGGTCGTGTTGGGCGTACTCCTCGGCTCGGCGGCGTGGTGGTGCGTGCTCGTCACGGGCGCATCGGCGCTCCGAGCGCGGGTGACGCCGCGTGTCGTCGCGTGGATCAGCACCGCCAGCGGGGTCGCGATCGCTCTGCTCGGAATTTTGGCCGTGCTTTCGGCCTTTTCAGGTTAGGTGGCCGAGACGGGGACGAAGCGCACGCGGACGGTCAGCTGGCGGGACCCGTTCGAGGTCCCCAAGGCCGCGGCGGGACGGAGCGGGCTCGAGCTGCTTCGCGACGTCTTCTCCGGCAGGCTGCCCCCTCCGCCGATCGGCGCCACGATGGGCTTCCACGGGGTAGAGGTGGACGAGGGCCGCGCCGTGTTCGAGGGCGAACCTGGCGAGCACCTCTACAACCCGATAGGCTCGGTGCACGGCGGCTTCGCGATGGCGCTGCTCGACTCGGCGATGGGGTGCGCGATCCATTCCACGCTGCGGGCCGGCGAACGGTACACCACGCTCGAGGTGAAGACCAACTTCGTGCGCCCGATCACGATCGAGACTGGGCTCGTCCGCTGCGAGGGAGTGGTCGTGCACCGCGGAGGCACGATCGCCACAGCGGAAGGCAAGATTTTCGTCGCAGCGACCGGCAAGTTGCTCGCACACGGTTCGACGACATGCCTGATCGCCAGATCCGCGTAGTCGACGTCTTCACCGACAAGCCGCTGTCGGGCAACCAGCTCGCCGTGGTTCTCGATGCTCGCGGCCTCTCGACCAAGACGATGCAGCGGATCGCGCGAGAGATGAACTTCTCCGAAACGACCTTTGTGCTGCCGCCTGACGATCCGGCGCACGCAGCCAGAGTGCGCATCTTCGCGCCGACGTTCGAGATGCGCTTCGCCGGTCATCCGACGATCGGCACCGCCTGGGTGCTTGCGGACGAGGGACTCGTGCCGAGCAGGACGGCCGAGTTCGTGCTCGAGGAGCTCGTGGGTCCGATCTCCGTGCGCGGCGTCGAGGACGGCGGGCGTGTCGTGTTCTGGATGACGCATCCGAGGGTCGAGTTCGGTGACGTGTTCCCGCACGAGCGGGTCGGCGAGGCGCTCAACCTGCCGCGGGATGCGTTCGTCGCCGACGCGCCCGCCCAGGTGATGTCGACGGGAACGCCGTTCCTGTTCGTCGCGGTCCGAGACAAGAACGCGGTTGACGCTGCGAGCGTTGACGTCCGCAGCCTGGGCACCCTGTTGGGCAAGAGCACAAACGCGCTGTTCGTGTTTGCCCGCGCGGGAAAGGACCGCCTGTACAGCCGGTGTCTCGGCACCGACATTCCCGAAGATCCGGCGACCGGGTCGGCAAGTGGACCTCTTGGCGCCTACGCGGTTCGCTACGGCCTCGTCGAACGGGCGCCCCACGTCGCCGTAGTCAGCGAGCAGGGCACGAAGATGGGACGCCAGAGCCTGGTCCACATACGACTCGATTACGGTGACTCCCGAGACGTTCCACAGAAGATCGAGGTCGGCGGTGGTGTGATGCCGGTGCTCAAAGGCACAATGTCGGAGTTCGAGTGAACGTCGACAGCTACAGGTTTCTGCCGCGCAGCTTCCGTCCCCTGTACGAGGGCCGCGGAGGCTTCCCCGGTGAGGAAGCCCCGGTGTGGGCGCCCTTCGGCAAGCGCCTTGCCGAAGCCCGCGTCGCGCTGCTTACCTCGGCCGGCCTCTTCGACCGGTCAAGCCAGGAGCCTTTCGATCTCGACGGCGAACGCGCCGATCCGCAGTGGGGCGATCCGTCGTGGCGTGCGATCAGCGCCACCGCCGATCCATCCAACCTCGGCGTCTCGCACCTGCACATCAACCCGGACGACCTCGTGGCCGATCCCGAGATCGCGCTTCCGAGGCACGCGCTCGCGTCGCTGGTCGCCGACCGCGTCGTGGGCCACACCGCGCCGAACCACATCTCCGTGATGGGCTACCAGGACCGCTCGCTGGGCGTGTGGCGCGACGAGACTTCGCCACGCATCGTCGAGCAGCTCCGGCGTGACGAGGTCGACGCGGTCGTTCTCGCCCCGTCTTGACCCGACTGCTGCAGCAACGTGCCCGTGCTGGCACGATGGATCGAGGCGGCGGGGCTTCCGACCGTGGTCGTGACGATGATGCCGTCGATCGCCGAGGAGCGGCTCGCGCCGCGGATCGTGGGCGTCGAGTTTCCTTTCGGCCACGCGTTCGGCCTGCCGCACGATCGGGCGACGCAACGCCGCGTCCTCGAGGTCGCCGTTCGCGTGCTGGCCGGCGCCACCGCGTTCGGCACCCGTGTCGATTTCGACGTCGAGTGGCCGGTCCCGCTCCGCGAGGCCTACCGTGCCTGGCAGCCCAAAGAGCCGAGCCCGATCGTGCGCAAGATGCTGGAGGCGCGAGCCTCGACTACTTCCTCGACTACTTAGGGTCGAGCTTGATCGACGCGGAGTTGATGCAGTAGCGCAGCCCCGTGGGAGCCGGCCCGTCGTCGAACACGTGGCCCAGGTGACCGCCGCAGCTCGCGCAGTTCACCTCGGTCCGGACCATGAAGTGCGATGTGTCGGTCGCCTCCTCGATCGGGGCGTCCTCGGCCGGCGCGTAGAAGGACGGCCAGCCGCAGTGGGCGTCGAACTTGGTCTCCGACTCGAACAGCTTCGCGCCGCACCCTGCGCACAGGTAGACCCCCGGCGTCTTGGTGTCCCAGTACTCGCCCGTGAACGGCCGCTCCGTGCCCTTCTCGCGCAGCACGTGAAACTGCACGGGGGTCAGGTCTTGTCTCCACTCGGCTTCGCTCTTCTTGACTCTGGCTGTCTTGCTCATCGCCTCTAATCTGCCATTTTCCCCGACGCGCCAAACTAGAAGTGGATGGACCGGCGCACCGAGTCGAAGCTCAAAAAGGCGCTGATCGTCTGGTTCGTGACCGCGGGAAAGGACCTGCGGCCGCAGGCCGTCCCGGTCTGGTTTCTCTTCGACGGCGACTCGTTCCTCATCTACGCCTCGCCGGGCGTCAAGGAGAGGCACGTGCGCGAGAACCCGAACGTCGAGCTCCACCTCGACACCGATGAGGTCGGTGACGTCTTCGTGCGCGCGAGCGGCAAGGCGCGGATCTCGACCGCCGAGCCCCCGGCGCACAAGGTGCCGGCGTACGTGCGCAAGTACGGAGGTCAGATCAAAGGGTTCGGCTGGACGCCGGAGGAGTTCTCGCGGCGTTACCCGCACGCGATACGCGTCCGGGACCTGAAGTTTCACTAGGAGGTCGCATGGCCACGCATCCGCTCCGTTTCGGTCTCAAGGCGTCCGGGCAGTGGATCACGATCGAGCAGCTGCGCGCGATCTGGAAGATCGCCGACGAGGCGAGGTTCGACCACCTGTGGGACTTCGATCACCTGGCGACGATCGGCCCGCAGGGTCCGGACGGCCCGATCTTCGAGGGTTGGGCGCTCCAGGCCGCGATGGCGCAGGCGACGCGGCACGTTCGCATCGGCTGCCTTGTGACGGGCAACACCTACCGGAACCCGATGGTGCTCGCCAAGCTGGCGGTCACGGTCGATCACCTGTCCGGCGGCCGGCTCGAGTTCGGCATCGGCGCCGCGTGGGCGGAGATCGAGCACAAGATGTACGGGATCGAGGGACTCGACCACCGTGTCGGCCGGCTGAGCGAGTCGCTGCAGATCATCAAGTCGCTGTTCACGCAGGAGCGCACCACCTTCGACGGCCGGTACTACCACTTCGAGGACGCGATCTCCAACCCCAAACCCGTCCAGAAGCCGCACCCGCCCTTCTGGATCGGCGCCTCGGGCGCGACCACGCTGCGTCTCGTCGCCCGGCATGCGGACGTGTGGAACATCTCGGGCGGCGACCCGGCCGCGGTCAAGGAATTGATCGCGAAGTTCGAGGACGCATGCGGGCAGGTCGGGCGCGACCCGGGCGAGGTCCGCAAGTCGATCCAGTTCGGGACCGAGAGCGACGACCGCAACGAGCTGCTCGAGCTGTCGGGCCGTTACCACGAGCTCGGCGTCACCGAGCAGGTCGTGTACCTGCGCGGACAGCACCCTGACCGGCTGGCCGCCAAGGTAGCGGAGGCGCTGCCCGATCTTCGCAAGCTCGAACGCGCAGCGCGCTAAGCATTGTTGACACGATATATGTCGCGCTAGTAATATGTCGTCGTGGCCGACGTCTTCCAGGTCCTCGCCGACCCGACCCGCCGCCGTATCGTCGAAGAGCTGAGGCGCGGGGAGCGATCGGTGGGCGAGCTCGTGGCCGTGGCCGACATCGGTCAGCCCGGCGTGTCGCGGCAGCTCGCGATCCTCGAGGACGCCAGCTTCGTGACCATGCGGCCGGACGGGCGGCGGCGGCTCTACTCGCTGCGCCCGGAACGTTTCCGCGAGCTCTCGGAGTGGGTGACGGCGTACAGCGCCGTGTGGCAGCCGCGATTCGACCGCATGGCGCGGGAGCTCGAGCGACGCGCCTGCAACCGCAGACAACCGAACCAGAGGAGAAATTGAGATGGCGAATAGCGTGCGCACCTGCCTGACGTTCAAGGACCGCGCGGAAGAGGCGGTCAGGCTCTACGTGTCGATCTTCCCGAACTCGAAGATCGTCGAGATGACCCGTGTCGAGGGCGATGGCGGTCCGATCCCGAAAGGCAAGCTCTTGAACGCCACGTTCGAGCTGGACGGGCGAGAGTTCCGAGCCTTCGACGGCGGCCCCGACTTCACCTTCAACCAGGGCATCTCCATGGACGTCGTATGCAAGACGCAGGAAGAGGTCGACCGCTACTGGTCTCGGCTCACCGCCGACGGCGGCCAGGAGGTCGCGTGCGGCTGGCTGGTCGATCGATTCGGCGTGTCGTGGCAGATCATCCCCGAGGCGCTTGGGCGCATGCTCACGGATCCGAAGTCGGGCGACGCCGAGGCATGCATGAACGCGATGTTGAAGATGAAGAAGCTCGACATCGCCGCCCTGGAGAAGGCCTACAGGGGCGCCGCCGTCTCGTGA
>CAYWTI010000202.1:0-15753 GCA_964461175.1 uncultured Actinomycetes bacterium
CGGGTTCGCACAGCATCGTGCCGCCGCCGCTCATGCGCCGCGTTACGGTGAAGCCGAGCCGTCGCGCGGCGTCGACGTCGACCTCGTTCCTCACCGACTGGTGCGAGCCGATGACGAGCGCGCGCTCGGTCCACAGCCACAGCCGCATCGCGGGCGGCCGCTTGCCGGCGATGACCTCACCGAGCAGCACCTCGTCGAGGGCCATGTGCATGTGCGCGGGGAATGGGGATGGGCCGAGCACCTGCCAGCGCGCCTCGTGCAGCCGGTCCTCGACCATCGCCCTGCCAGTATTGCTTGATGGAAGTGCAACGCCGAAACCCGATCAAGATCGTGCCGCTGCGTCTCGAGGCGGCGGCGCCCGCGACCACGCCACGCCTCACCTATCGCGGCGGCCCGCTGCTCGCGTCGCCGCAGGTGTTCCTCTTTTTCTGGGGCGACGCGTGGATGCAGCAGCCGCAGGCCGTGCTCATGGAGCGGATGAGCGCGTTCTTCGATTACGTGCTCACGAGCCCGCTCATGGACCAGCTCGCGGAGTACGACGTGCAGGGCTACACCATCGGCCACGGCACGCGCTCCGGCGCCATCGCCGTCACGGTCGCGCCTCCGGCGACCGTGACCGACGCCGACGTCCAGGGGTTCGTGCGCGACCAGATCGCGTCCAACCCCGCGGTCGCGGAGCCGGGACCGAGCTCGCTCTACTTCGTGTTCCTGCCGCCGGGCGTCACGTCCCAGCTGCAAGGGTCCTCGTCGTGCATTAGCTACTGCGGCTACCACGACGACGCCGGAGGCGGGCTGTACTACGCCGTCATGCCCTACCCCGACTGCGATGGCTGCCTCGGCGGCATCGACGCGTTCGATGCGCTCACGTCGACCTCATCGCACGAGCTGTGCGAGGCGATCACGGACGCGAGCCCAGGCGCCGGGTGGTACGACGACGCCAACGGCGAGATCGGCGATATCTGCTCGTGGCAGACGAAGCAGATCGGCGGCTACACCGTGCAGCTCGAGTGGTCGAACGCGCAGGGACGCTGCGTGTGACCTCGCCCATCGAGCACGTCGTCATCGTCGTCAAGGAGAACCACGGCTACGACAACTACTTCGGAGTCTTCCCGGGCGGCGACGGCGTACAGATGCCCGCGAGCCCGAACCCGCCGCCGAAGGATCCGGACCACCGCCACGAGGCGTGGCTGACGCGCGACACCACCGCGCCGCGGGTCGCGTTCCCGCAGCAGGAAATACCGCACTACTGGAGCTACGCCCAGCAGTACACGCTGTGCGACAAGTACTTCACCGACGTGGCGGGGCCGTCGACGCCCAACCACCTGATGCTCATCGCGGCCGACTCACCGCTCATCGACAATCCGTCGACGAACTACCGCAAGCACCCCGGACCGCCGCTCTTCGACGTGCCCTCGCTGCCGCAGGCGCTCGACAAAGCCGGGCTGTCCTGGGGCAACTACAACGGCTATGCGTTCGAGTTCATCAAGTACACGGCCGGCAAGAAGCGGCCGTGGCAGCAGCTTGCCGCCGACGCGGCGGCCGGCAAGCTGCCAGCGGTCTCGTGGCTGTACGCCGACGAGGCGCTGAGCGAGCACCCGGCCGACACCGCCGCGCAGCGCGCGGCCCATGAGGGCGATGTCACACAGGGCAGCCTGTGGACCAAGACGCAGGTCGACGCCATCGTGTCCGCCGGCGTGTGGCCGAAGGTGGCGATCTTCGTCACCTGGGACGACTGGGGCGGCTGGTGGGACCACGTCACGCCGCCGGAGGTCGAGAAGTGGACCGACGGAACGCAGTTCCGCTACGGCGGCAGGGTCGGCTGCCTCGTGCTCAGCCCGTACGCGCGGGCCGGCCACGTCTCGCACGTGCTCCACTCGCACACGAGCCTCGTCCGGTTCTGCGAGGACAACTTCGGTCTACCGCACGTCAACGCGCGCACGACGGCGGCCGACCCCATGACCGACTGCTTCGACCTGACGCAGAAGCCCCTGCCGCCGCCTCAGTAGCGGACGCCGTCGAGCGACCGCCAGCCGTACGAGACCTCCTGCAGCACCGTCGAGCCGATCGTGATCGGCTGCGTGCGCACGTACACTCCGCCCAGCCGCTCGTAGAAGCGGCGCGCGCCCGCGTTGTCGCGCAGGACCCACACGATCATGTCGGCGAGGCCCATCTCGCGCAGGCCGCCGACCACCGCCTGAACCAGGCGCCGCCCGTGGCCGCGTCCCTGCGCCTCCTGGAGCACGTAGATGGCGTACAGCTCGCCCGCGAATCCGTCCTCGCCCGCGCGCTCGCGGCCGGCCGACGCGAAGCCCACGACGTCGCGGCCGTCGGCGGCGACGTACACGCGGCTCGATCCCTCGGCGATGACGCGGCGCCACCGCGCCTCGTAGCCGGCGTGCTCGAGGCCATCGAGAAAATCGTCCGGCAGCATCCCGCGGTACGTTGTGCGCCACGCTGCGACGTGCACCGCCGCGATGGCCTCGGCGTCGTCGACATCGGCGTGCCGAACCGTCAGCGGCCCGCGCGAGATCACGGCGAGGCCTCAGATCGCAACCGAACGATGCGAAGCACCGTTCCACAATCTATCGCGCAACCCATGGACACGCTGGAACCCGAGGAGCGGGTGCTCGGCCGCAGGGCGCGCCGCGCGGTGCCGCTGATCGCCGCGGCCATCACCGTCGCGGTGGTGGCCGGCCTGCTGTACCTGCGGCCCGCCGCCCCGCACCCGTTCGGCGTCGCGGCGCGCAGCCCCAGCGCGCCGACGCTGGAGCCCACGTTCCTCCCGGCGTACGCCTTCGTGACGCCCGAGCTCGGGTGGGCGGTGCTCGAGCGGCCGACCGACCCCTCGGGAGAGCTGCAGGACTTCTGGATCTTCCGCACCCAGGACGGAGCGCGTCACTGGACGCTCCAGCAGCACGGTTCTTCGATCAGCGCGTCGCCGGGGATCACGATGGCGTTCTTCGACCGCTCGCACGGCGTGGTCGTGCTGGGCGGGTCGTTCGCCGACCGCACCTCGGACGGCGGCGCCCACTGGAACTTCGTCGCGCTCCCGCCTGTCATCGGCACCCAGATCACGTTTGCCGACCCGATGCACGGATGGTTCGCCGGCACGGAGATCGTCGACGGCAAGGGTGGCACCGAGCAGCTGTACCGGACGGCCGACGGCGGCGCGACGTGGGAGCGCCTTCCGGACCCTCCCGCCGGCGACTTCAGCTTCCGCAGCGCCAACGAAGGGTGGGGCGTGGCCGAAGACGCAAAGGGCAGCGGCAGCATCTACTCGACGTGGGACGGCGGCATGACGTGGGACCGCGTGCCGCTGACGCCTGCGGGGCTTGCGCCCGACGACGGGCAGTACATCGGCACGTTCGTGCGCCTGCTGCCGAAGGCGGGCGTGCTTGCCGGGGAGGGCGGCTTCGCGTTCGTCTCCTTCGACCACGGCACGACGTGGCGACAGCTCCCCGCGCTGCCGGCCGGGTCGTTCGCCGACGTCGCGTTCCAGGACGCGACGCACTGGTGGACGATGCCCTTCGGCAACCTCTACCGCTCGTCGGACGCGGGCGCGGCGTGGCAGCACATCGTCCTGCGCCTTGACAGCTGGAACTACCACGTCGGCGTCGTGGATGGCCGGCACGCGTGGGCGCTGCTCGACACCGTCGGGGTGGTCGCTGCAGGCGTGAGAGACTCGGCCCTGGCCCTTACCTCCGACGGCGGCCTGAGCTGGAACTACGCAAACGTGCCCAACCCCGGCTAATCTCGAAAGCGCCCGGGATGCACGCCGCCGAGCTCGACACCGACAGCGACGCCGTCCTGCCGCGCCCGCACCGGCGTGGCCTGGCGATCATCGCGGCGTCGCTCGTCGTCATCGGTGTCTCCACCGCGCTGTGGGTGCGTCCCGACGCGGCTCTGTTCGCGGCCAAGTCCGCGCCCGCGCCCGCGCTGAATACGCTTCACGGCGACTACACGGTGTCCACGGTCGACTTCGTCACCGCCACGACGGGCTGGCTCGTCGTCGACCTACCGACGGGCGACTACGCGGTGATCCGCACGACCGATGGCGGCAGCACGTGGACGCGCCAGCTCGGCGGGCCTATCGAGGGCCACGGCGCGTACCTCAAGTTCTTCGACGAGCTCGCCGGCGTGTTCGCCCTGACCGGCACGCAGCCGCTCGTGCGCTTCACGGCCGACGGCGGCCAGACATGGGTGTCGCGCCCGGCGATCAGCGGCGCAGTAGAGGCCGTCTCGTGGTCGTTCATCGACTCGGACTACGGCTGGCTGCTCGCGTCGCCCGCGACCGACGCCACGCCCGTGGTGGCCAGGCTCTACCGGACCAGCGACGGCGGCGCGAGCTGGTCGGACCTCGGCGTGCCCGTGCCGGCGCCGGACGTCGCGTTCCAGGTCAACTTCTCGTTCCTCACCACGGGTTGGCTGACCACGGTCGGCTCGGCTCCGTACGCCTACCGCTCCCAGGACTTCGGAGCGACGTGGAAGCGGGTGCCGCTGCCCGCGCCCTCGGGCGGCTGGCCCCGCGGCGGGCAGTTCTTCGTCGCCGTGCACCCCACGGCGGGTCAGGGCGTGGTCGCGTCGGTCGTGCACTTCGCGGCGTTCCAGGGCCGGTCGGGCGTCGGCGGCGAGGTACGCAACTATCCGCCGCTGACCGTGCGCTCGTTCGACGGCGGCCGCCTGCGCACGTACGTCTACACGACGCTGCTCGACGCGGTCGTCACCGGTCCGTTCGCGCAGGACACGCCGCCGAACGAGACGCAGCTGGCCACAATGGACGGCGGCGCTCGGTGGTCCTCGATCGCATTGCCCTCACCGGGCGGCGCGGTCGGCTTCGCCGACGCCGCGCACTGGTGGTGGATCGGCGGCGGCGCCACCGCGCAGAGCGCGGACGGCGGAGTGACGTGGAGCGATCCGCGCGACATCGGCGTGGTCGACGCGCTGCCTGGGTCGTTGGAGATGCTGGACAAGGACCACGCGTGGTTCGCGGGCGTGCCGGGTTCGCGCACGATGCTCGAGAGCACCGACGACGGCGGCGTCCACTGGACGACGACCCCGCTCCCGCTTCTCTAGCGGGGGGCCGTTTGCATCCACACGGCCCGGGTTCCGGACGGGCGCACTTGGATCCAAACGGCCCGGGGTTGGCGCCCGGACGGGCGCATTTGGATCCAAATGGCCCGGCCGCTACGCCTTCACGTAGGCGATCACCGCGCGCGCCTCGGCCACGATCTCGCCGCCGTCCTGCTCCACGATCGCCTCACAGAACGCCAGCCTGCGCGTGCGATGGCGGACGCTGCCACGCGCGACCAGGCGGCCGGGCCGCGCCGGGCGCAGGTAGTCGACCTTGAGGTCGGCGGTCACCGTGGTCTGGCCCTCTTCCGCGACCGTGAACGCGACCGACGCCAGGCACTCGTCTGCCAGGGTGGCGATGGCGCCGCCGTGGACGATCGGGCCGTGCGACGTCGGGAACCCGTGCGCCTCGGCAGTCATGTTGCCCTCGAGCACGAGCTTGCCGGCGTCCACCTCGACGATGCGGGTGCCGATGTTGGCGACCATGCCGGTGGCCGCCCACTCCTTGTAGAGCTCGGGCAGCGCCCGCACGCCGTACGGCTTGTCGCTCATGCGAGAGGGCGGTGCAGCTCGACGATCGGCGTCACGAGCCGGTAGCCCATCTGGTTGTTGATGCGCAGGATCGACGGGTTGTCGGCGTCGTTGTTGGTCCTCACGCGCGTGAAGCCGGCCGCGAGCGCCTGCGCCATCGACTCGTACTTCAGCGCGCGCGCGATGCCGCGGCCCCGCACGCTGCGAAGCGTGCCGGTGAACGCCGTCCACGGCAGGCCGCGCACCACCGGGCAGTCGAGCACCGACGTGCCGACGATGCGGCCGTCCTCGCGCGCGATCCAGAAACGGTCCTCGCGGATGCCGGGGTTGCCGAGCCAGAACCTCTTCCACTCAGGGAAGGTGAGGACGCGCCACGGCACCGTGGTCGGTATGTCGCGCTCCGACTCGATGACCATCTCGTATAGCTGCTGGTAGCGGTCCGGGTCGGTGTCCTCGCTCAGCGGGTGGAGGTCGACGCCCTGCCTGCGCATCTCGCGCCGGCAGTCCTCGACCGTCCTGAGGATGTCCTCGTGGTGCGCGACCAGGTCGAGCTCCGACGTGCGCATGCGGCGGTCCTCGCGGTAGCCCAGGCGCTGGAGCGCAGACAGCTCGCGCACGATGTCCTCGCGGATTCGCACGACCGCGGTGGTCGCCCCCTCCTCGCGCAGCCACTGCTCCCCGGTTGCGACGAGCTCGGCGTACGCCTCCTCGGTCCACGCCCGGGCGGCGATCACGACCCGGACGACGCCAAAGCGCTTGTCGCCCGGCCGCCAGCGCTCGTGCTGAGCGCCGAGGTAGGCGAGGGCGGCGCCGTCGTGGACCGCGACCTGGCGCATCGCCCGCTGCATCTCGCTCGTCATCTCCCACCAGTAGCGGAGGAGGACCGGATCGGTCACGTCGTCGGGGTCGCGCTCCATGTGGAGGTCGGCGACCATCGCCGCGTCGTCGAGCGTGGAAGGGCGGAGCTGCAGACGCAACCTCATGCCGGGCATCCGTTGACTAGAAGGTTAATCTTCGCGGGACACCGCATTGGCAAGCAGGGGAGGTGCTTTGGCGAGGATCGGGCGGCAGCGCCGTGCCGTGCACAGGCTCGCGCTCTCACCCGCGTGCTGGGGCGTCAGCGAGGACCGCGGCTGGGGCCGCCAGCTCGATGCCGACCGCGTGCTGTCCGAGGCCGCGGCGGTGGGTGAGGGGGCGATCACGGCGGGCCCTCCCGGCTTTCTTCCCGACCGCAGCGACCAGGCCAAGGCGATGCTGCGCCGCCACGGATTGCGCGTCGTCTCGGGCCAGGTCCACGCCGTGCTCCATCACCACGAGCTTCGCGGCCCCGAGCTCGCGCACATCGATGGTCACGCCCACTGGCTCTCGGCGATCGGTGGCGAGGTCCTCGTCCTGGCCGCCATCTCCGAGCGCGGCGGCGCCGCGGCCGGCGACGTGACCCTGTCGAACGCCGAGTGGGCCCATCTGCTGCACCTCGTCGGCTCGGTCGAGCACGTGTGCGCCCGGCACCACATGCGGCTGGCGGTCCAACCGCGCTTCGGCAGCATCATCCGCGGCGCGAAGGAGATCGAGCGCCTGCTCGTCGGCTCGGAGGCCGGGTTATGCCTGGACATCGCGCACCTCGTCATCGCCGGCGCCGACCCCTCGGAGATCATCGAGCACGCCGCCGGGCGCATCCAGCACGTCCACCTGAACGACGTCGACATGGAGCTCGCGCGGGCGGTCCGCGACCGCTCGCTCGGGTTCAACGAGGCGGTCGCCCGCGGCCTGTACCGGCCGGTCGGCGAGGGCGGGGCGGGCGTGGCGCGCGCGGTCGAGGCGCTGCGTGCGACCCACTATCGCGGCTGGTACACGCTCGAGCAGGAAACCAGGCTCGCCGGGGCGGACGACCGGCCGCTGGGCAGGATCAGCCGCTCGCTCGAGTTCGTACTCCCGCTGCTGGCCTAGCGGGCGCCGCGCCAGCCCAGCGGCCCGACGGCGTCCGCCGCCCACAGCCGAGCCATCAGCTCCGCGTTGGCGCGCGCCAGCTCCGGCCAGGCGCCCTCCGCCCACACGCCGCTCGGGCCGGGGTCGGCGACCGGCAGGAAGTGCCGCTGCGCGAGCCGCCCGCCGCGCAGAGACAGCACGACCCTTGCCCCGCGCGCGGCGCCCGCGAAGTCGCCGTCCACCGCTTCCATCAGCCCGAGCTTCTGCGGCTCGGTGATCCAGCGCAGCCCACGCGCCTGCTCGCGCAGCGCCGCCGCGTGCTCGAACATCAGCCCGCGCGCGGCGTCGTCGCGCATCCTCTCCAGGCGCCCGATCGCCGACCGCACCGCCGTCCGTCCGCGCGCCAGCACGTCGCGGATGGCGCAAGCGAGCCGCTCGCGGTCGTGCTCGCCGACGCCCAGGCTGTGCGCGAGCTCGCGGTCGGAGCGGCTCAGCGCCGAGCCGGTGAAGCGCAGCGGATACAGGCGCAGCAACCCGGCGGCCGCCTGCCGCGCCGGCTCCCAGCCGAGGTAGGGGCCGAACCACGACGCGCCGTCCGCGGGCGTGGGGTCGTGGACGACGTCGAGGCCCGGCGCGCGCGTGTCGCCGCTGAGCCGCAGCCAGACGCGGCTCTCCATGCCGAGCGTGCGGTTGTAGCGCGTGGGATGTCGCTCGAGGAGGTCGCTCTCGAGAAACGCCGCTTCATGCTCCGACTCGCATATGACGGGCTCCACCCACGCCACGCGCGCGACCATGCGCCGGAGATGCGGCCGGTCGCGCAGGTCGCTCCAGTACGAACGCACGCGCGCGGCGAGGTTGCGGCTGCGGCCGACGTAGACGACGCGACCGCCGGCGTCCCGAAACAGGTACACGCCCGGCGCGTGGGGGAGGATGCGCAGCGCCGACCCAACCGCCGGCGCGGGCTCCGCGACCACGTCGGGTAACGTTACTGCGCTCGTGGACACCGGAGGCCTGGAGCTGCGCGGGATCAGCAAAAGGTACGGTGACCTGCTCGCGGTGGCGGGCCTCAACCTCGACGTGCGGCCCGGTGAGGTGTTCGGTTTCGTCGGCAGCAACGGCGCCGGCAAGACGACGACGATGCGCATCGTCCTCGGCGTGCTCACACCCGACGCGGGCGACGTGATGTGGAACGGCGCGCCCATCGACTTCGCGACCCGGCGCCGCATCGGCTACATGCCTGAAGAGCGCGGCCTTTATCCGAAGATGCGCATCCGCGAGCAGCTTGTCTACCTCGCGCAGCTGCACGGCGTGAGCGAGTCGGTGGCCACGGCCGAGACGTTGCGCTGGCTCGAGCGTTTCGACCTGCGCGATAGAGGCCAGGACGAGCTGCAGAAGCTGAGCCACGGCAACCAGCAGCGCGTCCAGCTCGCCGCGGCGCTGGTGTTCGATCCGCTCCTGCTCGTGCTGGACGAGCCGTTCGCCGGCCTCGACCCCGAAGCCGTCGACTCGATGAGCGAGGTGCTGCACGAGCGAGCGGCCGCGGGCACGCCGGTCGTGTTCTCCAGCCATCAGCTCGACCTCGTCGAGCGCCTGTGCGATCGCGTCGGCATCATCCAGCACGGCCGGCTTGTCGCCTGCGGGTCGATCGACGAGCTGCGTGGCGGCGGGCCTGCGCAGATCTGGGTCGACGCGCCCGCGGCGCCGTCCGGGTGGAGCTCCGCGATCGCCGGCGTGAGCACAATCCGCACCGACGGCACGCGGGTGCTGCTGCAGCTCGATCCCTCGACCGACGACCAGGCGGTCCTCGAGGCCGCGCTCGCCACCGGTCCCGTGCACGAGTTCCGCCCTCACGTGCCCAGCCTCCTCGACATCTTCCGGCACGCGATGACCGAGGCGACCGTTGCGGCGACTGCCTGACCCGCGGACGATCTACCTGATCGCCCGGCGCGAGTTCGTCACGCGCGTCCGCAGCCGGTTCTTCATCCTCGGCACGATCGCGTTCGCGCTCCTGCTCGCGGGCTACATCGTGGTCCAGGCGCTCGTCATCAGCAAGGCGACGACCACCGTGAAGATCGGCTTCACCGGCGACGCCGCCGTGCTTGCCCAGCCGCTGGTCAACGCCGCGGCCACGGAGAACGTGGAGGTCGACGTCCACAACCTGTCGAGCGCGGCCAACGGCGAGAGCCAGGTGCGCGGGGGCTCGCTCGACGCTGCGGTCAGCGGCGACGCGGCGGCGCCTGATGTGGCGGTGAAGGACTCGCTCAACACGACCGTGGCGGCGACGCTCAACGCGCTGGTCAAGCAGGTCGCGCTGACCCGTGCCCTGCAGGCGAGCGGCGCCAACCCGGCGGACGTCGAAGGGAAGGTCGCGGCGGCGTCGATCCACCTCCAGCTCCTCGACCCGAACGCGGCCGAGAAGACCAGCCGCCAGGTCGTGGGCGTCTTCGTCGCGATCCTTCTGTATGTCTCGCTGCTGCTCTACGGGCAGCTCGTCGCGCAGGGCGTGGTCGAGGAGAAAGCCAACCGCATCATCGAGATCCTTCTCTCCACGGTCCGCGCGCGCGAGCTCCTGTTCGGCAAGGTCCTCGGCATCGGCCTTGTCGGCCTCGTCCAGCTCGCGGTCCTGGCGGTCGTTGCCCTGGTGACGATCTCGCGCTACCAGGTGGTCAGCATCCCCGACGTCGGCGCCGCGTCGGTCATCGGCGGCCTCGTGTGGTACGTGCTCGGGTTCGTCTTCTACGCGCTGATCTTCGCCGCCGCCGGCTCGATGGTCTCGCGGCAGGAGGACGTGGCCTCGGTCACGGGACCGGTGTCCATGATCGCCGTCGGCGCGTACCTCTCGTTCTTCTGGGTCGTCGCCAACCCCGACAACACGCTTGCGGTGCTCATGTCGGTGGTCCCGCCGTTCGCGCTCGTCATCATGCCCGGCCGGATCGCCACCGGCGACGCCACGCTCTGGCAGATCGCGGTGTCGATCACGCTGACGGTCCTCGCCATCGCCGCACTCAACGTGCTGGCGGCGCGGATCTACACCAACTCGGTCCTGCGCATCGGCACCAGGGTCAAGCTCGCGCAGGCCTGGCGGGGTCGCTAGGGCAGCGCGTACGCGCGCCAGTCGGAGTGGTGCGAGGTCGGCCTGGGTACGTCGAGATCGCCGAGCTCGTGGCGCGCCCACTCGCGCGTGGCCGCGACGGCGCGGCGCCGCGTCGGCTCGTCGATCGACCAGCACGCCGACCAGATCCCCTTCTCGAGCGCCGCGAGCAACCCCGAGACGGTGGCGGTGCTCTCGACGACGACGTCCTCGACCTCGCGGACGGCCGCGCCGCGCGAGCGCATCTCCTCGTCCAGCAGCTCGATGGTGTCGATGCCCGGCGGCCACGAAGGGTCACCGGCCTCGACGTAGAAGTGGCGCCGCACCGCGCGCTGCCACTCCGAGCGCGTGCCGCCCGCGCGCGATGCCAGCACCACGCCTCCCGGCCGCACCACTCGCTGCAGCTCGTCCAGCGCCACGCGCCACGCAGGGATGAGATGCAGGACGTGCGCCGCGATGGCGCCGGCAAAGGTCCCATCGGCGAATGGAAGCCGCGTCGCGTCGGCGATGGCGATGGGCGGTGTCCACGATCCGGACTTCTCGCGCAGGCGGCGCAGCATCTCCATCGAGATGTCCACTCCAATGACGTCGATGCCACGCTGCATCACCGGCAGGGCGATCCGTCCCGTCCCGATGCCGATCTCGAGGCAGCGACCGTCGCGCGGCAGCTCGGCGACGAGCCGCGTGACGAGGACCTCCATGAGGTCGTCGGGCAGCGAGCGCGTCTGGTCGTAGTAGGCGGCGGCGCGGTCGAACGAGACGCTCAAATCCGGCGGCCGGCCCCCGCCCAGTACGCGTCGCGAAGCTTGCGCTTCAAGAGCTTGCCCGCCGCGTCGCGGGGCAGCTCGGGGACGAAATCGACAGAGCGCGGCTTCTTGTAGCCGGCGAGCCGTTCGGCGCAGAACGCGATCAGCTCGTCGGCGGTCGCGCTCGCGCCCTCGCGCAGCTGGACGATCGCCTTCACCGATTCACCCCACTCGTCGTCCGGCACGCCGATGACCGCCGCATCCATCACCGCGGGGTGCGCGTGCAGCACCGCCTCGACCTCGGCGGGATAGATGTTCACGCCGCCCGAGATGATCATGTCGATGCGCCGGTCGCAGATGTAGTAGTAGCCCTCCTCGTCGCGGTAGGCGACGTCACCGACGGAGAAGAACCCGTCGTGCAGGCTGCCCCGCGTCGCGTCCGGCCGGTTGTAGTACTCGGCCTGCCACGTGTTGCGCACCATCAGCTCGCCGGGCTGTCCCACCTCCGCCTCGACGCCGCCGTCGGTGACGAGCCGGATCTCCTGGCCCGGGACGGCCGTGCCGCACGAGCCGGGCTTGCGGAGCTGGTCCTCCGGCCGCAGCACCGTGTTGATGCCCGTCTCGGTCGCGCCGTAGAACTCCCACAGCACGGACCCGAACACCGCCTCGGCGCGGACCTTCAGCGCGTACGGGCAAGGCGCGGCGCCGAGGATGATCGCGCGCAGCGAGGTCGTGTCCCGGGCGCGCCGCTCCTGTGCGTCGACCAGGCGCGCGAGCAGCGTCGGCGCCATGAAGGTCGTCGTCACGCGATGACGCGCGATCTCGTCCAGCGCCGCGTCGGCGTCGAACTTCGGAAGGATGACCACCGTCGCGCCGAGCAGCTGGTGGAGCACCGAGAAGAAGCCGACCGCGCTGTGGTAGCCGGGGCCGCACAGCAGGTGCACGTCCGATTGCCCGAGCCCGAAGATCGAGATGACCTGGAGCACGTTCGCAAGGTCGACGCCGTGCGGCCGCCACGCTCCTTTCGGGTTGCCGGTGGTGCCCGACGTGTAGATCATCGAGGCGCCGAGGCCGTCGTCGACCGTCTCGAACTCCTCGTCCGCCGCGTCCACGAGCTCGCGGTAGGACAGCCAGCCGCGAGGGATCGACTCGCCGGCGGCGACGAAACGGACATCGCCTCTCACGTCGGGCATCGCCGCCGCCATGAGCTCGGCGTGGTCCGGCCCCGCGGCCGCCACCTTCGCCTGGGAGTCGTTGAGCACGTACGCGATCTCGGCGCCGCGGAGGCGGTAGTTCACCGGCACGATGACGAGGCCCGCGCGCCGGAGGCCCGACGCGACCTCCGCCCCCGTGATGGAGTTGAAGGACATCCAGGCGACGCGGTCGCCCTCGACGCATCCGAGGCGCGTGAAGACGTTGGCGACGCGGCTCGCCCTGCGGTTGAGGGTGGCGAAATCGAGGACCTCGTCGCCGCAGACGACCGCCGGCTTCTCGGGCTCCGACTCGGCGTGGCCGCGGAGAAAGTCGACCGGCATGCGCTTGATGCTAGGTCGGCCTGGGGCTCGAGGAAGCAGCCGGTGACGCTTTCGGCGCCGAGCATAGCGTCGATCCCGCGAGCCCGACGGTCGTGGCGACGGGCGGGATGCTGCCTGTGATCACCACGCGATAGCGGTAGCAGCCGCCGAGCAGCGTCCACGTCCCCGTCGGCGCCCAGTGGTGAAGGACGACGCCCGCGTCGAGAGGCGGGTACTTCGCCAGCACGGCCGGCGTGGCGTCGGCGATGGTCGCGATCGCCGAGGCCCTGGTCGAGTCGAACTGCCACACGTAGACCTGCGTGAGCGGCCGGTTCGCCGGGGTATCGGCCGCCGCGGGCAGGCGGGTCGCGGTCAGCAGGCCGTCGACCAGCGTCTGCGGGCCGGGGCTGGCGACGACGTCCGTAAGGCTTCGGTCGGCGAGCGCACCCGACCACGCGATGCCGGCGACGCCGGAGCCCGTCAGGTAGCGGGCCGCAGGCGCGGTGCCTGGCGCGGCCGCCTTGTACAGCTGGATCTCGCCGTTGATGGCGAGCGCCAGCTCGGAGGCGTCGGGGCTCCACGCCAGGCTGTCGGGGTGCAGGAGGGTCGGGTTGACCTGCCTCGGCGTCGCGCTCGCGATCGGCGTCGCCTTCGGGCTCGGGCTCCCCGCAGCCGTCGCGGTGGCCGGCGTGGTGGCGCCGGCGGACGTGCTCGCCGATGCCGTCGCGAGCGGCAGGCCCGAGTTGATTGGCTCGATCACCGCGCCGCCGCTGGGCAGAGCGACCGCGGCCATCGTGCCGTCCGGCGTGATCGCGATCGGCCCGTCGTCGGGACCAAGCTTCAAGGGGAAGGGGTGGAGCACGCCGGCATCCGCATTGAGCCAGTACCAGGCGCCGGTGGCGAACGCGCGCACGGCGACCAGCCCGGAATCGCCGGGACCGATCCCTTCGGTGAAGAACGCCGTCTGGTCGGGCGGTCGGGAAAGCACCTTCAGCGGACCGGCCGGCTTGGTGAGGTCAAGCGCGTCGACCTCGTACGTCGCGCAGCACCCTACCGTGAGGGCGACGTAGTGCGAGTTGGCGACGACGCCGATCGGACCCTCGCTCGTCGAATCCTGCGAGGCGGCGATCGGGTCGATGGTGCCGGCGAACGGGTCGACGCGGAACAGCCAGTCGTACGGCTGCACGCCAGGGCCACTGCTGCGGCTCTCCATCTGGCGGTCGTCGTGGACCGTGAAGTAGATCACCGGGTGGCTTAACCCGGGCGCGGGCGCCCACACCGGGCCGCCGACGCGGAACTCGCCGGGGGCCAGCGGCGCGACGATCTTCGCCTTCCCGGTGGCGGGGTCGAGGACCCCGATGCCGCCGCTCCCGACGTAGGCGATGAGGCCGGAGGACAGGCCGCCGGCGACCGGGGATGGCGAGTGCTTCACCGCGGCGACCGGCTGGGTGCCGCCACCGCACGCGGCGCTGAGGACGAGAGCCGCCAGCACGGCGGCGAATCTGGGCATGGGGACGGCCAATGGTATCCGCACCGAGTTACCCGAACGGGTGAACACGCGTTTCCGGTACAGAGATGAAGAGATTTGTAGTTGCGGCTGCGATCGGCCTGCTGACCGTCGCGTGCGGGGCCTACAGCTTCGGTCCGGCCGCCTCACCGTCTTCCACCCCCGTGTACGGCGTCACCGAGCGCGACCATGCCGCCACGATCCACGTCGGGCAGAAGCTCGAGGTCGCGTTGCACGCGGGCGCCAACATGAGCAACTGGACGCACCCGAAGTCGAGCGACGAGTCGGTGCTCGCGCCAACCGTCGACCCGGCGGCCACCGCGGCGATCGGCGTCACGCTGGCGATGTTCATCGGAGTGAAACGCGGCACCGCGAATGTCACTGCGACGTCGGCGCCGAAATGCCCCCCGAACACCGCCTGCCCGGCGTACATCGCCGTCTACTCCCTGAGTGTGACAGTCACCTAAGCACCGCTAGCCACCGCATCGCGGTGGCGGCCGACTTCACGTCGGCCGCGACTATGGCTCGTCGGCCGGTTCCGCGGGCCGATTGTCGCCGGGCCATCGCCACTGGCGGAAAAAGCTCTACAAGCCGACCAAATGAGGAGGTGGTAAAGACTCTGATGGAACTGGAGTCGGCCTAATGTACCCGGGCGTGGGCGACGGACCCGCCAACAAGACGCCAGCACCGCTGCCAGCGGGCGAATCCTCGTCGTGGACGGCGTTCGCCAGCTTCCAAAAGTGGGTTATGGCGGCTATCGCGATCGTTTTGATACCGAGCGGGATAGCGGCAATCGGCGGCGTCGCTCTGAGAGGCGGTCATGCGCTTGCGGGACCGCTCGCAGTCGCCGTTGACGCAGTCTTGATTGTTAGCCTCACGACTGGCTTGGTCGTGCTGGGGGTGGGCCTCAAACAATTTCTCTCGGCACAAGCTAAGGCTCGTCGCCTAAGGGACCCTAGAAAGAAGCAGCCGGGTGCGTAGGCCAGTCTGATGACCGAATCACACGGACGGATCTACACCGGGCTTCGCGACACGACCCGGGTTCCAGGCTAGCGGGACCTCTTACCGGCTCGTCACGTCGTGGCGGCTGGAGACATTGCCGTGTGGAGTGCGGCGGCGATTGCGTCTAACTGTGCCCTAGCTGGCGGCTTCTCATAGGAGTCGGGGAACGTCAGCCCGAACCCGTCGCGCGGGTAGCGAGGGATGACGTGGACGTGGAAGTGCGGCACGTCCTGGTAAGCCGCCTCGCCATCCATGACCAGGATGTTCACCCCGCTCGCACCCAGCGTGTGCCGGGCCGCGGCGGCCAGCTTGCGCGCGATCTTGAACGCGCGCATCGCCGCCGGCTCGGCCACGTCGGTCATCAGC
>CAYWTI010000203.1:0-2066 GCA_964461175.1 uncultured Actinomycetes bacterium
CCGCCGGCGATGCTCGCGGCCATGGCGTGGCGCATGGCGAGGTGCGCGTCGGCGTAGCTCTCGTACGCCGTCCGCCGCACCTCGCGGTCAGGGTCGGTGAGCAGCGCCGCGATCGTGCCCTGGGCGACCTCGTGCAGCCGCCCGTCGGCGCCGCGCGCCGGCGCGAATGACAGGTCGGTGTTGGCCAGCACTCCGTGGACCGACAGCGCGGTCGCGAGCGGGTCGGACACCTGGGTCAGCAGCTCCTCGACCTCCGCGCTGCGGACGCGCTTTTCGAGCCTCTCGAGCCGGTCGAAGTAGTGCCCGAGGTGCGCCAGCCGACCCTCTTCGTTGACCCAGCCACGCAGCTTCGCCAGGCCGATGCCCAGCATCTCCGGGATCGCGAACGACGTCGCCGCGCCCAGCTGCGCGCCCACCGAGCGCAGCCGGTCGACCCGGGCGGCCGCCTGCGTGTCGCCGACGTCGACCGAGTACGCCATCGTCGTGTACACGGTGAGCTTGGCCATGAGCCGGTAGGCGCGCTCGTTGGCGTCGAACCAGTCGGCGAGCGTCTCCGGACCGTCTCCGAGGTGGCCCTTGAACTCCCGCAGGTCGGGCAGGCTCGCGAGGATGGTCTCCACCGCCTCGTCCCAACCCGACTCCTCGGGGAACACGCTTTCGGCCGCCCAGGTGAACCGGGGGTCGACCTCGGCGCGGGTCGGCAGCGAACGGGCCACGGCCGATTAGTAGCATGGTCACGATGCCGCGCGCCAAAGCCAACGGGATCGAGCTCGAGTACGACACCTTCGGCGACCCCTCCGGGGCGCCGCTGCTGCTCATCGCCGGGCTCGGGATGCAGATGATCGGCTGGGACGTGGAGTTCTGCGAGATGCTCGCCGCCCGCGGTTTCCGCGTGATCCGCTTCGACAACCGCGACGCCGGCCTGTCGACGCGCATGGACGGCGCGCCTCAGTACCGCCTCGACGATATGGCCGACGACGCCGCCGGCCTGCTCGAGGCGCTTGGGGTCCCGGCCGCGCACGTCGTCGGCGCCTCAATGGGCGGCTTCATCGCCCAGCTCCTCGCCCTGCGCCACCCCGAGCGCGTGCTCAGCCTGACTTCGATGATCAGCGGCCCGGGTGGCGACGATTCCGTGCATCCGACCGCGGAGGGGCTGGCGGTCCTGCTCGCCCCGGCGCCGCAGACGCGCGCGGAGCAGATCGCGCTTGGCCTGCGCTCCAAGCGAGCGCTGCTCGGGCCCTCCGATCCCTACGACGAGGACTGGGAGCGTCCGCGCGTCGAGCGCGCCATCGAACGTGCGTACAACCCGCCCGGGTTCGTCCGCCAGCTGACCGCGATCACCTCCGCACCGGGCCGGCTCGAGCGCCTCCGCTCGCTGCGCGTGCCGGCGCTCGTGATCCACGGTGACGCCGACATCCTGGTCCCGGTCGAGAACGGGCGCCGGGTGGCCGACGCGATCCCCGGGGCGCGACTCGTCGAGATCGAGGGCATGGGCCACGACGTCCCTCGGCGCGTGTGGGAGCGAGTGGCCGACGAGATCGCCGCGCTCGCCCGGCAGTCGGCGACCTCTTGCTAGCCGGCCTCAACCCCTTCATCGCGTTCCTGGCCGGCCTCGCGTCGTTCGTCTCGCCGTGCGTCCTGCCGCTCGTCCCCGCCTACCTGGCCTACCTCGGCGCGCGGCGCGCGGGCGTCGACTCGATCGCCGTCGCCGGTGCGGCGTTCGTCGCCGGGCTTTCGCTCGTCTTCATCCTCTTCTTCTATGTGTTCTCGTTCGCCGTGCAGCCGTTTCGCGCTTACGTGCCCGTCGTCGCGGGCGTGCTCGTCATCGTCATGGCGTTCCAGGTCGCGGGCCTGATCCGCATCCCCTTCCTGTGGAGCGAGTACCGGGTGATGAAGACGGCGCCGCAGGGTGGGGGCGCGGCCGGCGGCTTCCTGCTCGGCATGGGCTTCGCCAGCGGGTGGACGCCGTGCATCGGGGTGACGCTCAGCGCCGTGCTCAGCTCGGCGGTGACGGTTGGGACGACGCCGCAGGGCTTGAGCCTGATGCTCGCCTACTGCCTCGGGCT
>CAYWTI010000204.1:0-22654 GCA_964461175.1 uncultured Actinomycetes bacterium
CGCCGTGGACGCTGTAGCGCTCGAGCTCGTCGGTCTCGAGCGGCTCGCCCGACTCCAGCACGCGGCCGGCCCCGGTGCCGGATGTGGGGGTCTCTTCCGGGATGGTTCCCTCCACGCCCGCCGGTGGTGTGATCGTGCGCATCACGTCGGGGCGGCCGCGCGGCACCTCGACGATGCCGCACTCGATGCCGGGCAGGATCGTGCTCACCGCGGCGGCGGTGGCGCGCGCCATCGACTCGAAGTCGGGGAGGCGCGACAGTTGGTCGCTGAGCGTCAGCAGCGCCTCCTGCCGGGCGCGCGTGATCCGCTCGCGGAAGACGAAGCCGCTGACCTCGGCGGCCAGCTCGAGCACGAGCACATCGTCGGCGTCGAAGCCGCCGGGACGCTGCGAGTCGAACGCCGACAGCGTGCCGAGGACTTCGCCGGCCGATCGCCACCCGACGGCGATCGCGTCATGAACGTCGAGCGCTTCGATAGTGTCCCGGTAGCGCTGCAGATCCTTCTCGTCGCGAAGACTGCCGGCGAAGACGAGGTCCTCGAAAAGGACGCGCTCGACGATGCCTTTCGCGTCGCGGTCGATGGTGGCCTCGACGGTCGGTCGTTCGGGCGCGAAACCGAAGCTGCCGAGCGTGCGCAGCCTGTCGCCGGTGAGGACCGAGACCGTCGCCTTGCGTGCATGGACTGCTTCCGCGACCCGCGCCGCGACGTCGCGAAAGAACGCGGCGTCGTCCAGGTCGTCGAGACCCGAGCCGGCGAGGCTGCGCAGCGTGGCGCGGACCGCCGCGGACAGGCGGTCGGCGCGGCGTCCCGTGATCAAGCTTCCCCCGTTCACAGAATTATGCGGGTAGCGTGAAGAGCCTCGGGCGATGGTGACGGTCGACGACGTCAGGCGCGTGGCGAGCCGGTTGCCTCGGAGCTACGAGGTGCTGGTCGGTGGGCGGGTCAAATTCCGGGTCGGCCGCATCGTCTTCGTCTCGTTCTCGAAGGACGGCACGATCATGGGCTTCGGCTTTCCGAAGGAAGAGCGCGAGTGGCTCATCGGCGGCTCGCCGCACAAGTTCTTGCACCCAGGCCAGGCGGACATGCGCTACCACTGGGTGCTCGCGCGCATGTCGGAGCTCGACCCTGACGAGATGCGCGAGCTGGTCGAGGACGCATGGAGGATGGTCGTGCCGAAAAGCGTCGCGGCCTCGTACGCGACGCCCCATCAATAGAGAACCCGCGGGCGGCGGCGGCTACCGACAATCGGCGCGCGCGGCGTAGTCCCCCGGCGCCATCCGTTCCTGTGAGCGATGCTGCGCGCACACCGCGTCGCGATCGATGCCTTCGTCGTCGTCTGGGTGGTCGCCATGCTCGCGCTCGGTTGGCTCGCGATGCGCGCGATCGACCAGGTCGGCACCGCGGCGACGAGCTTGAACGATGTGGCGCGTGAGGAGAGCGACCTGGCGACGGCCCTGGCCCCCCTCGAGTCGCTGCCTCTTGCCGGATCCCAGGTCGTATCGGCCGACCGTGAGCTTCGCGATGCTGCCGCCCGAACCGCCGCCAACGCCGAGGTGACGGGAGCGTCGATCCACCAGCTGGCCCGCATCGTCTTCGCCCTGGTCGTGATGCTCGCCCTCTTCCCGGTGGTCACGTTCTACCTTCCGCTGCGCGCGACGCGCTCGCCGCTCGTGCGCGAGCTCGAGCGCCGCCGGCCCGAACCCACGTGATCGCGCGCGCCTTCGCGCTGCTGGTCGCGGGACCGTTTCGCTTCCTCGTGGTTGCGCTCGGGATCGCTGCGTGCGTCGGCGCGTACCTGACCCTTCCCGCGATCTCCGAGAACCAGGGCCAGCCGCTTGCCGTCGCGCCATCGGGGTCGCAGGCGGAGAGCGCCGTTCAGCGCTCGATCCAGGACTTCGGCTTCCCGTTCGTGAGCGAGATCGCGATCGTGCAGCGCGATCCGCAAGGGCTCTCGCAGGACGCGCAGCGCCGCGCGGTGGACAGGGCGGCCCGCATCGACCAGGGCCAGGAGAAGAGCCGCTACCCGGGCATCCTCAGCGCGATCCCGATCATCAACGCGCAGGGGGCGCCCGCGGCGAAAGAGAACGGCACCACCATCGTCACGCTGCTCCAGCTCGACCCCAACCTCAACCTGTACCGCCAGTACCAGCTCGCCAATCGCTACGCCAGGGAGCAGCTGAACAATCCCGACGACCACCTCGTCGGCGTCACCGGGGCCGTGCCGGCTCGCGCGGTGCAGGGCGACCTGATCGACGCGGCGATGCCGCTCGTCGAGTTCGCGAGCGTGGCCGTGATCTTCATCCTCATCTCGCTCCGTTTTCGCGCGCCGGGCGCCGGCCTGCTGACGCTCGCCGTATCCGGCGTCGGCTACCTGCTCGCCAACCACATCGTCGCTTGGGCGGCGCAGCGGTACGGGCTCGCCATCCCCATCGAGCTCGCGCCGCTCCTCGTCGTCCTCGTGCTCGCCGTCACGACCGACTACACCGTCTTTCTGCTCGCGGGCGCACGCGCCGAGATGGAGAACGGCGAGCGCCCGACCATCGCGTCGCGCGTGGCGACCGCGGAGTTCGCACCGATGATCCTGGTCGCCGCCCTCACCGTGGCCGGCAGCGCCGCGAGCATGGCGATCGCCAACCTCGAGTTCCTGCATGTGCTCGGCCCGGCGCTCGGCCTTGCGGTCGTCGTGTCGGCGCTCGTCGCGCTCGCTTTCGTGCCGGCCGCGATCTCGAGCTTCGGCCGGTGGATCTTCTGGCCCGGCCTGCGCTGGCGCGATATGCCCGTGCCCCAGGCGAGCGCGCCGGCGAGCGACCCGGGTCCGATCCGTCGCGCCATCGCGCACCTGCAGTCGATCAGGCTTGCCGCCTTCGGCCTGACCGGGCTCGCGATCCTCGTGCTGCTCTTCGCCGCCGGCGGCCTGACGCGCCTGCACATGGGCGTTTCGCTCGTCGACGACATCCCGCGTGACACGGCCGAGTCGCGCGCGGCGCAGGCGGCCGGCGACGGATTTGCCCCGGGCATCGTGAGCCCGACCGAGCTCGTGGTCGAGCAGCCGGGCATCGGTTCGCATCGCGCCGAGCTGCTGAAGCTCGAAGACAGTGTCGCGCGCGAGCCCGGCGTCGCCGGTGTCGTCGGCCCGCGCGAGCAGCTGCCGGGCATGCCGCAGGGCGTCTTCGTCTCCCGGGACGGCAACGCCGCCCGCGTCGTCGTCATCCTCGCCGCCGACCCCTACAGCGCCGCCGCCGTCGCCGCCGCGCGGCAGCTCGACGGCGATATGCCGCGGCTGGTCCGCGAGGCCGGCCTCGGCGGCGCGACCGCGGTCATGGCCGGTGACACGGCGGCCGGCGCGGAGACGATCGACGCGCTGAAGGCGAGCGTCATCCCGGTGGCGGTGCTCATCGCGGGCGTGGAGCTCGTGCTCATGGCCGTGCTGCTGCGGGCGCTGGTCGCGCCGCTCTACCTGCTGGTCGCCGGCGCGCTGTCGGCCGCCGCGCCGCTCGGCCTGATGGCGTACCTGTTCACGTGGGCGGGGCATCCCGACATCAGCTACTACGTGCCCGTCGGCGCCGCGGTGCTGATGGTCTCCCTGGGGGCTGACTACAACCTGTTCCTCGTCGGCCGCATCTGGGGCGAGCTCGACGAGCGCTCGGTCGGTGGCGCGATCCAGGCTGCGGCGCCGCGCGCGGCGCGCTCCATCGCGACGGCGGCGCTCGCGCTCAGCCTGAGCTTCGCCACGCTCGCGATCGTGCCGCTGGTCTCGTTCCGTGCCTTCGCCTTCGCAATGGGGGCCGGGGCGCTCATCGACTCCTACCTCGTCCGCGGTCAGCTCGTGCCGGCGATGGTCAGCCTCTTCGGCCGCGTCGGCGCGTGGCCGGGCGCGGCCTACCACGCCGCCACCGGACGGCGCTACTGGGTCGCGTGAAGAGAGGCTTCATAGCCGGCTGAAACGCGGCGCGCGTCTGACAACCTATGCACCGCGCCGCCATGTCGCTCTCATTCCTCGCCCCACGCCCGATCGGTGAGATCCGCGCCCTCAACGGCGCGTACGTCCTCGCCGGCTTCGCGGACGCCACCCTGCTTCCATTCATACCTCTGTATCTCCTGCAGCGCGGGATGAGCGCCGCCGCGATCGGCGTCGTCCTGGCGGTCTCGGCGCTCGCCGCCGTCGCCGGTGGGCTGTGCTGGGCGTACCTCGCCGACCGCCGGCTGCGGCCGGAGGGACTGGTCGTGCTGGCGACGGTCGCGGCGGCCGCGGTCGCGCTGTTCATGGATCCGCTGCGCGGCGCCACCGTTGGAGGCGTCGTCGTCGTCGCGCTGACGATCGCTCGCTCGCCGCTGTCGCTTCTCGACCCCATCACGCTGCGCAAGCTGCGGGTCACCAGCCGCACCGACTACGCGCGCATCCGCCTGCGCATGAGCGCGGGATGGGCGGTTGGCGTCATCGCCTCCGGCGCGCTGTACCAGGTGTTCGGCCTCTGGTTGGTGCCGTTCGTCTACGCGCCGCTCTCGCTCGTCTTCGGCGCCTGGGTCGCGCGCACGATCCGCACCGACCCCGACCCGAGGAGCGACGGCGCGGCGGCGCCGATGCAGCGGGCACGCCTGCGCCTCGTCGCGGTGCCGGCGGCGATGGCGTGGTTCCTCGCCGGCTGCCTCTTCCTCGGCGTGTCGCTGGCGGCGACGCAGAACTTCCTCGTTCTCCAGATCAGCGACCTCGGTGGAGGGGCGCTGCTCGTCGGCGCGGCCGCCGCTTTCCAGGCGCTCACCGAGATCCCGACCATGGGCTACACGCACGTCCTGACGCGCTACTTCGCCCACCGCGTGCTCTTCGCGGCCGGCTGCGCGATCTACTTCGTCATCTTCATCGCCTGGGCGTTCACCTCGAGCCCGCTCGTCGCGGCCCTGCTCAAGCTCGCGGTCGGGGTCGCGTTTGCGCTGACGTACGTCGCGGGCGTCGTCATCGTCAACGACCTCACCCCGTCACGCCTCCGGGCGACGGGGCAGGCTCTCTTCAAGTCGGTGCTGTTCGGCGTCGCGCCGATCGCCGGCGCGCTGGGCGGCGGCATCGTGTACGGCACGCTGGGTCCACGCGTCATGTTCCTTGCCGCGACGGTCGTGGTGGCCGCGGCGGCCGTGATCGCCGTCACCGCGGTGCCGGCGGCGCGGCCCGCATCCACGGACGAGCTGGCGGTGGCCGCCACCCCGGCGACGCCCTAGCCGCCGAGCCGCGCTCAGTGCGGGCCGCGCGTCTCCGCGTCGCGCGAGCGCCGCAGCAGCTCCTCCGCCGCGGCCTTGTCGCCGCGCAGCTCGGCCACCTGCGCGAGGTTGCGAAGCGTCCACGGCGGGAGCTGGCGGTCGCCCAGCTCCTCGGCGATGCGGACTGCGGCGCGCAGGTCCTCCTCCGCCTCGTCGAGCCGGCCGAGGTTGCGCTTGGCGATGCCCCGGGCGGCGCGCGCGTCGGCGATCTCCCACCGCGCGCCGACCTCGCCGAAGGTCGCGATCCCGAGGTCGAACCACGGCAGGGCCTCCTCGCCCCGGCCGAGGTCGTCGAGCGCGCGCGCCTTCTGCACCGCTGTGTTCGCGAGGCTGAAGCGATCGCCAGAGGTCTCCGCGAGAGCGTTGGCCTCGTCGATCAGGCGCAGCGCGCCTTCGCGGTCGCCCATCTCCGAGTGGTTGATCGAGAGCGCGGTCAGCGCGCGCACCCGCGCCCAGTAGTCTTTCGCGTCTGCGGTGTCGAGCGCCCGCCGCCAGATGGTCTCCGCCTCCTCGTAGCGCGACCGGGTCCAGGGGACCCAGCCGGCGAAGAGCAGCGAGCGCACCACCGCCCACCGGTCGCCGAGCTTCTCGGCGGCGTCGAGCGAGCGCGCGAGCAGCCGCTCCGCTTTGTCCACGTCGCCCTCGAAGTTGATGGCGATGTCGCCGAGGAAGCGAAGCGCAAGCGCCAGCGCGAACTGGTCGTCGTGCTCTTCGCCGAGCTCGACCGCCCGCTCGAGCGCTAGCCGCGCCGCCTGGTACTCGCCGAGCCAGTAGTGCGCCTCGCCTTTGCCGGCGAGGATGCGCGCCTCGCGCGCGGCCCATCGCTCCTCGGGGCCCGCCATGACCAGCGCGCGTTCGTAGCGGTCGATGGCGGAGCGGCTCTCCATGCGCCGCCGCGCGCGGTCGGCGGCGAAGAGCAGGGCTTCGCACGCGCGGTCCGCCAACGACCGGTCGTTCGGGTTGAGGTCCAGCGACGCGAACGCGGCGAGCTCGAAGTGGTCGGCGGCAAACGACGGATGGCCGGTGTCCTGCAGGTACTCGGCGACGCGCAGATGCAGGCGCGCGCGATCACGCTTGGCGAGGCTTGCGTAGACGACGTCCTTGAGCATCGAGTGGCGCAGCCGCCAGCGCTGCGGACCGTCCGGTTCGGGGTCGCGCACCAGCATCTCGCAGTCCTCGAGGGCGCGCACCTCCTCCGGCGTAGCGTCGGCGTCGACGACCGCGAGCTCGCTCAGGTCGAAGCTGTAACGGAAGACCGACGCGTGGCGCGCGAGGTCGCGTAGCCGTGGAGGCAGCGCGTCGAGCCGCGCGCCGACGACCGCCTGCACCGTCGGCGGCACCGCGCGTAGCGCGTGCCCGTCGGTGGCCGCGTCGCCGGGCATGAGCATGCCGGTCGTCTCGATGATGAAGAACGGGTTGCCGCCGGCCCTCTCGGCGATCTCGATCGCCTCGCCGTCGTCGAGGCGGCCGCCCCCCGCGTGGCGTGCGAGATGCACGGAGTCGGCGCGGGAAAGCGGTTCCAGGCGGATCAGGACCGAGGTCCCTCCGGCGCCCCAGCCCGGGCGCTCGTCGAGGAGCTCGCTGCGCGCCAGGACGAGGATGAGCGCGCGGCGCGGCGAGGCGCCTGGGACGCCGAGCCGCTCGACCAGGTCGAGCATGGGCGCCTTGAACGTGTGCGCGTCCTCGAACATGACCACGACCGGGTGGTCGCGGGCCAGCCCGTCGATCACCGACAGGAAACCCGACTGGACCTCGGGCACGAACGCGGTCTCGTCGACCGCCTCGGACACGCCGAAGAGCAGGCCGAGGCGCTGCGCCGTACGGGCGGAGGAATCGGGCGCGGTGCGCTCGGCCAGCTCGCGGAGCAGCCGGCGAACGTGCTCCTGGTCGTCGCGGCGGCGGATGCCGGCCGCGTCGGCGATCACCGCGGCGGCCGGCGCGAAGGTGGCGGTGTCGCTCTGCGCGCGCGAGCGGCCCCGCAGGATCAGCACCGCGGCGCTCACACCGGCGGCGAGCTCGTCTGCCAGCCGCGACTTACCGATCCCGGGCTCGCCGGCCACGGTCACGAGCACCGGCCGGCCTGTGGTGCTCGCTAGGCCCAGGCTCTGGCCCAGGATCGCCTGCTCGCTCGCCCGGCCGACGAAAGGAATCGTCCGGCGCGCCGACCGGGGGCTCAGCTCCTCGACTACGAACGCGTCAAGGGCGCTGTCGAAACCCTTGGCGCGCACTCGCCGCCGGCGGCCGTAGCCGACGAAGGCGTTGGTCAGCACGTACGTGGTCTGGCCGACCAGCACCTGCCCAGGCTGCGCCGCCGACTGGAGCCGCGCGGCGGTGTTGACCACCGCTCCGGTGACGAGGAGCTGGCCCGTCGGCGAGCGGCCGACCGCCGCCTCGCCGGTCTCGATGCCGGTGCGGACCTCGAGGGGCATGGTCAGCCCGAGCGATTCGCCGAGGCGGCGCACGCGCTGCCGGATGGCGAGCCCGGCGCGCACCGCCCGGAGCGCGTCGTCCTCGTGGACGTGGGGCAGGCCGAACACCGCCATGACGGCGTCGCCGATGAACTTCTCAGGCCGGCCGCGCAGGTCGAGCAGCTCTTCCGAAGCGGCGTCGAAGAACCGGCCGAGCAGGTCGCGTGCCCGCTCGGCGTCGAAGCGCTGGGCCAGGCGGGTCGATTCGACGAGGTCGGCGAAGAGGACCGTGACCATCTTTCGCTCCTCCGTCTCGACCAGCGGTCCGGCCGCGGCGCCGCAGTTGGGGCAGAACCGCGCGCCCTCGGGCAGAGGGAGGCCGCAGACCGTGCACGCCCGGATCATGCGGTCAGAATATTGGCCGTGGCCGATCCGAAGCTTGCCGCCCTGAGCCGCGTCCCGCTCTTCGCCCGCTGCACGCGCAAGGAGCTCGAGTTCATCGCCCGCGAGGGCGACGAGGTCAACGTGGGTCCGGGCAAGACGCTGATCCGCCAGGGCCGCCCGGGGGACACCTTCTACATCCAGCTCGAGGGCACGTCGGAGGTCAAGGTCGACGGCAAGCGCCGGCGAGTCATGAACCCGGGCGACTTCTTCGGCGAGATCAGCATGATCGACCGCGGCGCCGGCACCGCGACTGTGACCACGCTCACCCCGGGGCGCCTTTTCGTCATGAGCCACGCGCAGTTCCGCGACGCGATCAAAGCCAACGACACGCTGATGGTGAAGGTCCTCCTCGCCATGGGCGAACGCCTCCGCGCCGATCTCGCGCTGCACGAGGGCTGAAACACAGCGGCGAGCGCCGCTCTACTGGCCGAGCGGGATCCAGAACTCGATCCGCGTCCCCTGACCCGGCGCGCTCTCGATCTTGTACCGCCCCCCCGCCATCAGCGCACGCTCGCGCAGGGCGAGCAGGCCGAGATGGCCCGGGAGGTTCGTGCGCTCGGCGACGACGAAACCCTGCCCGTCGTCCTCGACGACGCCAAGGACGCCTCCGTCGACCACGCTCGCCGAGACCTTCACCGACTTCGCCTGCGAGTGGCGCTCCACGTTGCCGATGGCCTCCGCGACCTGGCGGAAGACCATGGCCCGGACATCGATGCTCATGTCGCCGGCCAGCTGCAGGTCGACCTCGGCGTCGATGCCGGTGCCCGCGAGCATCGCGACGCGGTCGCGAATCGACTGCGCCAGCCCGTCCGGGCCCTCGAGGGCGGGGGGCCTGACCTCGAAGACCAGCCGCCGGAGCGAGCTCTCGGTCTGCTCGAGCAAAGTCTTCACCCGCTCGTGCTGCTGAGGATCGATGGGGACGTTCGGCGCGAGGCGCGCGATCGCCAGCTCGGCCGCGGTCAGCTTCTGGAGCGCGTCGTCATGCAGCTCGCTGACGAAGCGCTTGCGCTCCTTCTCGACCACTGTCGTCATGTTCTTCAGCAGCATCTGGCGCGCGCTGTCGACCTTCGTCAGCCGTTCCACCGTCTTGCGCAGGTCGTCCTGGGTGTGCCACAGGAGCGTGACCAGGCCGGCGGCGAGACCCGCCTTCTGCAGCACCCAGGTGTCCTCGCGCGAGAACCCGCCCGGACGCGTCGAGTCGTAGGCCGCGACCAGGCCAAGCCGCTCGTCGCCCGCGCGCCACGGCACGCTGATGGCGCTGTTGACACCGAGGATCTCGAGCACGTAGCCGTACTCGGGCGGGTCTGAGGTCCGGTTCGCGCGAAAGATGAGGTCGTGGTACACGACGCGGCTCGCCAGGTCGTCGCCGTCCGGCTCGCAGGGCGTCGGCTTCAGGCGGGCGAGGAGCTGGTCGTCGATCCGGTAGCCGCCGCGCAGCGGCGCGAGCTTGTGGTCGGGGCCAAGCCGCCAGAACAGCACCCGTTCGGCGCCCACGAGCTCTCCGACCGTGCGTGCGAGGCGGCGGTAGAAGTCGGTGAGGTTCTCGCCCTTGGCCGCGTGCGAGGAGACGGAGGTCAGCACCTCAACCGCCTGCTCGTGCGCGCGCTCCACGCGGCGGACGCTCCGCGTCTGCTCGTCCCAGCGCCGGGCGCCGGTGAGCGCGAGGCCGACGTAGGTGGCGAAGATGTCGAGCGCGACGCGCTCCGTGTCCGTGTAGTCGTGCGGCCGGGTGACGGCGATCGCCCCGATCGCGTTGCCCTGGGTGTGAATCTCCGCCCCGATGACCGCCGCCCGGTGGCGGTCCGGGCGCGCCCGGGGCGTGTCGCCAAAGCCCGCGGCCGCCAGCATCTCCGACACCGCGGCGTCGGTCAGCGGCCGCGGGCGCTCGCCCGAGCTCGGAAAGTAGCGCTCGAAGCCGTGACCGCGGGTGCCGACGGCGACCACTGCGCCAGTCGACGCGGTGAGGCGCAGGACGAGATCGGCGGCGCGCTGAGCCACATCGGCCGGGTCGGCGGCCCGGACCAGCTCCTGCGTCGCCGCGTGTAGGCCGTCGAGTACGTCGCGCAGCGCCGCGTCGAACGGGCTCGCTGTCGCCAAACTGTCTCCCCCCGATTACAAGCCTTACAAAAGTTTACGTCGGTGTCCAATTTACTGGCGCCGGCGCGAAATCGAACATTATGATCACCCTGGGGTGGGACGTAAGTGGCTGTAGGGTCTCCAGGCTGGTGATCGAACCGCATCCGTACTGGCCGCAGTGGTTTCCGGACTACTCAGGCTACACGCGCGTCCCGGCGCCGGTCCTTGTCCGCTTCCCCCTGCGCGCGAAGAGCTCGGGCGGCGGCCCGATCCACATCCTCATGGTGGAAGACGACCCTTCGATCGCCGAGATGTACCGGTTCCAGTTCGAGCACGACGGGTACCAGGTCACCGTGGCGACGACCGGCGACGTTGCGTTCAGCACGTTGTCGGGCTCCGAGCCTGACGTCGTCCTGCTCGACCTGCTGCTGCCCGACCGCAGCGGGTTCGAGGTGCTGTCGACGCTCAACGAGCGGTTTCCGAACCACCCGCCGGTGGTCATCCTTTCGAACTACGGCGAGCCGTCCATGATGGACCGCGGCCGCGCCCTCGGCGCGGTCGAGTATCTCGTCAAGTCGAGGGTCACCCCCGCGGACATCGCCGCGCAGATCCCGGCGTGGGTTGAGCTCGGTCGGAGGCGCGGGCAGGGGGACTCGTGACGCAGGCCGTCATGGTCGCCCAGTACGTCGACGCCGTCGCGTTCGTCGCCCTGGCCGGCGCCATCGCCTATCGCTGGTACCGCAACCGGAACCGGGCGCAGGCGATGCTCGCAGGGTCGCTGATCAGCCTCGGCGTCGTCGTGGTCCTGGGCCGGGTCCAGGATCCCAGCCATCCGTCGCTGTGGCTGTCGGCGCTGTCGATCGTCCTGTTCATGCTCTCCGGCTTCTTCGTCCTGCTCTTCCGCAACGAGCTCATCCCGCTCCGGCCGTGGGTGCTGCGCGCGTCCTACGGGCTGCTCGTCCTCGCGATCGCGATCGGGCTGGTCGACCAGGTGGTCTTCCAGAACCCACCGCCGTCGGTGGCGACCTTCGTGGGCCTCGTCGTGGTGATCCCATGGGCGATCTTCACCGGCGAGCCGATCGTCCGGTTCTGGCTGGCGAGCAACAGCTTGCCTTCGGTCCAGAGCGCGCGCCTTCGCTTCTTCAGCTTCGGGTTCGCGGTCATCATCGCCGTCCTGCTCGTGGCCGTGATCGCCGGCGCGGCAATCAAGAGCCCCGGTGCCCAGCTGACCATCAACCTGATCGTGCTCTTGACCGTCCCCGCCATCTACGTGAGCTTCTCGCCGCCGTCGGTGCTGCGCCGGATCTGGCGCATGGGCGAGGAGAACGAGGTCCGGGCCGCCATGCAGGACCTGCTGATCTTCAGCCCGACGCGCGCCGAGATCGCGCAGCGAGGCGTGTACTGGGGGGTCCGGCTGGTCGGCGCACAAGCCGGCTTCGCGGCCGACCCGCACGGCAAGATCATCGCCACGACGGGCATCGAGAAAGCCGAGGCGGCGACCTTGCTTGCCAAGCATGTACCCGCCGCGCCCGGCGGCCGGCCGTCGAGGGTCGTGCTCGCGCCGCTTCATCTGAGCGAAGGCGAGGGGACGCTCGGGGTCGTCGGCGGTCCGTTCACGCCCGTCTTCGGCTCGGACGAGATCTCGCAGCTGCGCGCGTACGCCAACTCGGTGGCCGCGGCCATGGAGCGGGCGCAGGTGACTGAGCGGATGGCCGCGCTCGAAAGCAACAAGACCCAGTTCCTGAACCTCGCGTCGCACGAGCTGCGCGGCCCGGTGACCGTCATCCGCGGCTACGTGTCGATGCTCGAGAGCGGCATGCTTGGGGAGCTGAACGATCGCGGGCGCCAGGCGGCAAAGACCATGGAAGCGAAGGTCATGGAGATGAACGAGCTGATCGAGGAGATGATCGAGGCGGCGCGGCTCGAGGAGGGGGCGGTCACGCTCCACGCCGTCGAGGCCGACCTGCGCGACATCGTGCGCATGGCGGTCGACGTGGTGGCACCGCTGATGGACTCCAAGCACGAGTTGACGCTCGACATGCCGGAGCGCCGGCTCCAGGTCACGGTCGACCCGGACCGCACGCGGACGATCATCTCCAACCTCCTGAGCAACGCGATCAAGTACTCGCCGGACGGGGGCACGATCAGCGTCCAGGTGCGCTCGCGGCTGGGCATCGCCCGGGTCGCCGTGACCGACGAGGGTCTTGGCATCTCGCGGGAGGGGATGGCGACGCTGTTCACGCGTTTCGGCCGCGTGATCACGCCGCAGACCGAGCATCTCAAGGGCACGGGCCTCGGCCTCTTCCTCGCCCGGCAGCTCGCCAGGCTTCAGGGCGGTGACATCGCCGTGACCTCGGTGGAGGGCAAGGGCAGCACCTTCACCCTGCAGCTGCCGGCGGCCGGATCCGTCCATCCGGCGGACGGCAACGGCGGCCCGGCGCCGGCCGAGGCGCAAACGGTAAGGTCGTCTGCGACCGATTAGTTTTGGGCCGGCGGCCGGTCTGAACTTCGAGACCGCATTCGCATTTCATCAGGGGTGAAGCTATGAGCGCTGTAAGAGTCCTGGTCGGCACCCGGAAGGGCGCATTCGTCCTGACCTCCGACGGCTCGCGCAAGACGTGGAAGGTCGACGGCCCGCACTTCGCCGGCTGGGAGATCTTCCACCTCAAAGGGTCGCCGGCCGATCCGAATCGTGTGTACGCGTCACAGTCGAGCAGCTGGTTCGGCCAGGTCATGCATCGGTCGAACGACGGCGGCAAGACGTGGGAGACGGTCGGCAACCAGTTTGCCTACGAAGGCCCGGTCAACGAGCACCGTTGGTACGACAACTCGCCGCATCCGTACGAGTTCAAGCGCGTCTGGCACCTCGAACCCTCACTCGACGATCCGGACCACGTATACGCGGGGGTCGAGGACGCGGCGCTGTTCGAGACGACGGACGGGGGCACCACGTGGGCTGAGCTGAACGGCATCCGGACACACCACACCGCGAAAGACTGGAACCCGGGTGCGGGCGGACTGTGCCTGCACACGATCATCATCGATCCGACCAATCCCGACCGGATTCACATCGCGATCTCCGCGGCGGGAGCATTCCGCTCGGACGACGGCGGCAAGACGTGGACCGCGACGAACCGCGGTCTCCGGTCCAACCACATACCCGACCCCGACGCGGAGTTCGGCCACTGCGTCCACCATGTCGCGATGCAACGCTCGCGCCCGAAGACGCTCTTCATGCAGAAGCACTGGGACGTCATGCGAAGCGACGACGGCGCTGATTCATGGCGGGAGATCAGCGGCAACCTGCCGACCGACTTCGGCTTCGTCATCGACGTCAACTCCAACGAGCCTGACACGGTCTACGTGATTCCCATCACGAGTGATTCACATCATTTCGTGGCCGATGGCAAGCTTCGCGTCTACCGCAGCAAGACCGGGGGCGACGACTGGGAGGCGCTGACGAAGGGCCTGCCGCAGAAGGACTGTTACGTCAACGTCCTGCGCGATGCCATGGCCGTCGACGAGCTCGACCCATGCGGGGTGTACTTCGGGACCAGCGGCGGCCAGGTCTACGTCTCGCCGGACGGCGGCGACTCGTGGAACCCGATCGTGCGCGATCTGCCCGCGGTGCTCAGCGTCGAGGTGCAGACCCTGGCATGATCCAGGTCGTGCTGCCGCGCAACCTCCAGATCCTCGCGGGCACCGGGAGGGTGGTCGAGGTGAGCGTCGTCGGTCCGGTGACGCAGAGGGCGGTGCTCGACGCCCTGGAGACGCAGCATCCGGCGCTGCTTGGCACCGTCCGCGACCACGTCACCAAGCGCCGGCGGGCGATGATCCGGTTCTTCGCCTGCGAAGAAGACCTCTCCGACGAGTCGCCCGACGCCGAGCTGCCGGCCGAGGTCGCATCAGGCAAGGAACCCTTCCTGATCATCGGCGCGATCGCGGGGGGTCTACGCTAGCGGCGCAATAGATGGACGACGGCAGGCGCGATAGGCGGCGCTGGCGCGGGGGCGGGTGCGGTGGCGGCTGCGCGAGCGTGATCGTCGTCCTGACGGTGGGTCTGATCCTCAGCCTGTTCAACGCCGCCGTCGGGATCGGTGTCTCGGTCCGCGTTCCGTTCACGTCGAGCACGAACCTGACCCTCGCGGGCACCGTGGGCAAGAAGGACAAGGCGCCGGACGCGCTGCCTCCTTACGTGCACGGCAAGCTGGGCGGTAACGAGAACTTCATCAACGGCTCGCAGACTCTGACGATCTGGGTCGCAGAGGGGACGGTGATCTTCGTCGCCGGCCAGCAGCCCGGCGCGCCGCTCGTCGACCTTCACCTCGAGGCGCGCTGACCGGTCAGGTGTAGCCGGGCTTCACCGGCACCGGCCATACCTGGTCGGTGTGGATGATGTACCGCTGGGTCGCGAACGCGCCCGCCCACAGCGGCCAGCACGTCGTCAGGGTCAGGTGGTATCCGTTCGCATCGGTGACGAGCGCGGTGCGGTCGTCCGGGTTGACGATCTGCGTCCACGTCACGTCGTAGCGAAAGACGCCGTAGCGCGTCTCGAGGTCGATCTCGTCGCCTTTGACGAGCTGCGGGAAGTTGATCCAGTAGACGTTGTGCGCGGCGACGCCGACCGTACCCGGGTCGCCGGGCCAGCGCGTGGTCGGGTAGTGGCCGGGCCCCGAGTACAGGACGCCGCTGTCGATGCCCTCGCGGATGGCGGCGTAGTAGCCGAGCTTCGGAATGCGGATGGCGAAATCGATGCCGTCGACCGGGCGCTTCATGCTCGGGTCGACCGCGTGCACGGCGGGGGCGCGCGTGCCGATCACGTACTGCCACCGCTGGTCGAGCCGCTGCTGCTCGGCGTGGCCGTTCCACATGCCGTACCCGAACGACGCGAGCAGGACGAGGCCGGCCACCATGCAGGCGGCCCAGAACACCGTCATCGGGTGGACCCGAAGCGTGCGCATGCCCACCTCTAGAACGCCGGACCGCCCCCCTGGCGGCGAAGCCGGGGGCTAGAGCGTGAAGTAGACGGTGGCGCCCTCGCCCACGGCACCCTCGGCCCAGATCCTGCCGCCGTGGCGGTTGACGATCCGCCGCGCGGTCGCAAGGCCCATGCCCGAGCCCGCGAACTCGCTCTCGCTGTGCAGGCGCTGGAAGGCGCCGAACATGCGGTGGGCCTCGATCATGTCGAAGCCGACCCCGTTGTCCTTGACGAAGACGCGGGTCTGGCCCTCGACCGTCTCCTGGCCGACGGCGATGCGCGTGCCCGGATTGGTCGCGCTGAACTTCCAGGCGTTGTCAATCAGGCTCGCGAGAAGGATCCGGACGAGTCGCTTGTCGGCGTTGACCACGATGCCGGGCGCAACCTCGATGTCGACCGCACGCTCGGGATCTTCCTTGCGAATCCCAGTGATGATGTTCGCGGCCAGCGCGCTCACGTCCACGTCCTCGCGGTGGATCTCGCCGCTCGTCAGGTGGAACAGCATCTGGAGGCCGTCGAAGACGGATGTCATCCGCCGGGTCGCGTCGCGCATCTTGCGCAGCTGCCGCAGCGCCTTGGCGTCGAGGCGGTCGCCGTACTGCTCGAGCAGCGTCTTGCTCATTGCGTCGAAGGCCAGCAGCGGCGCACGCAGGTCGTTGGAGATGGAAGCGCTGAACGCCTCCAGCTCGCGGTTGATCGCGGTCAGCGCCACCGTCCGCTCCTGGACGAGCGTCTCGAGCTGCTTACGGTAGCGGCGTAGGTCCTGCTGGGCGCGGTAGAGCTCGACGAAGACCGCGACCTTGGCCCGCAGGATCGCGGGCACGACCGGAGCGAAGACGAAATCGACTGCGCCAAGCGTGTAGCCGCGGCCCATGTCCGTCTCGGCCTGGTCGAGCGCGGTGACAAAGATGATCGGCGTCAGCTCCGAGCGCGGGCGCTGCCTGATCAGCTGCGCCGTCTCGAAGCCGTCCATGATCGGCATGCGCACGTCGAGCAGCACGACGGCGAACTCGCGGCGGAGCAGCTGGCGCAACGCGTCGGCGCCGGACGAGGCCTCGACGATCTCCTCGTCGAGCGGCGCCAGGATGGAGCGCAGCGCGAACCGTTTCGTCGCGTCGTCGTCGACGAGAAGGATGCCCACCTTCGTGCGCGGGCGCGCCCCCTCCGACGACTCGTCGTGCTCGACCGCGTCGGTGGTCGAGGTCACCATCTCGTCTTGCGGAAGAGGTTGACGCCCTCCCGTACCTGCGCGTAGTGCTCGCGATCCGAGCAGTAGAGGAGGGACTCGCGTCGGCCGAGGGCGAGGTGACCGCCCCGCACGAGGCTGTCGTACAGGAGGCGGTGCGCGCGCTGCTGCAGCGACGCGCGGAAGTAGATCAGCACGTTCGCGCACGAGATGAGGTGGAAATCGTTGAACGAGCCGTCGCTGACGAGGTTGTGGTGCGCCCAAGTGATGCGCGACCGCAGCTCCGGGTCGAACCTCGCCATCCGGCTCGAGGCCGTGTAGTGGTCGGCCAGGGCGCCGCGCCCGCCGGACTGGCGGTAGCCCTCCTCGTAGCGCTTGACCTTCTCGAGCGGGTAAGCGCCGACGCGGGCGACCGCGAGCATGTCCTCGTTGAGGTCGGTCGCGTAGATGGTGCAGCGGTCGAGGGCGCCCTCCTCGCGCAGCACGACGGCGAACCCGAACGCCTCTTCGCCGGTGGCGCAGCCCGCGATCCAGACGCGAGTCGACGGATACGTCGTCAGCAGCGGCGCGACCTCTTCGCGGACCACGCGCAGCAGCTCGGCGTCGCGGAACATGCTCGTGACGTTCACGCCGACGGTGCCGAGGAACCGCTGCATGGCCGCGGAGTCGTGGAGGATCAGGTCCTGGTACGCGGACACCGTGCGAACGTGCTCGCGCGCCATGGCGGTGACGATGCTGCGGCGCATCGCGCTCGGCGCGTACTCGCGGAAGTCGTAGCCGTAGCAGAGGTGGACGCCCTCGAGGAGCAACCGGATCTCGATCTCTTCGACCTCGGTCCCGGCGTCGTCGACTGCGAGGGCGGCCGCGAAAGGGTCGCGGCTCAACGGCCGATCCACGAGTCGAGCATGGTCAGGAGCTGGGCGCTGTTCACCGGCTTGGCGATGTAGTCCGAGGCGCCCGCCTCGATGCACTTCTCGCGGTCTCCCTTCATGGCCTTCGCCGTCAGCGCGATGATCGGGCGGTCGGCGAACGAGCGCACCTGGCGCATCTTGGCCATCGTCTCGTAGCCGTCCATCTCGGGCATCATCACGTCGACCAGGGCGATGTCGAAGTCCTTGTCCTGGACGAGCGCGTCGATCGCCTCCTGGCCCGAGTCGACGGCCACCACCTCCATCTTCTGGCGCTCGAGCAGTGCTGTCAGGGCGAAGATGTTGCGGATGTCGTCGTCGACGACCAGGACCTTCTTGCCGGCCAGCGCCTCGCCATTCACCGCGGCGCCGTTCGTCCCGGCCGCCTCGGCGTCCGCCGCGCCGTTGCCCGAGTGGTGCTCGTCCCGCTCGCTGAGCACGGCGGCGATCTCCTGCTTCAGACGCTCCGGCGAGCGCGCGTCCTTGATGACGACCGTGCGCGCCGCCTTGCCGAGCTTGATCTCCTCCCGCCGCGTCAGCTCCTTGGCGGTGTAGACGAGCAGGGGCGTGTCGCCGAGAGCGCGGCTTGACTGCAACTCCTCGATCACCCGCCACCCCGACATGCCGGGCAGGCCGAGGTCCAGCACGACGCAGTCGAACTTCTCCTTGCCGAGCAGCGCAAGCGCCTCGTCGCCGGTCGCGACGGCGGTCGTGCGCGTGTTGGTCGGCGCCATCAGGTCGGCGATGTAGCGCCGCTGCACCGGGTCGTCTTCGACGACAAGCAGCGACCTCTCCGCTTCGGGCGCGACCACCTCCGAGGCGCCGTTCGCCGTCTCCGCCTTCCAGCGCCCGTTCCCGGCGGTCACCAGCACACGGCCGTCCGCCGTCTCGAGCGCGTGCGCCTCGATCTGCTCGATCACGTCCGTCCGGCGCTGCTGCGCGGGGGTGATGATCGGGAGGTAGACGGTGAAGATGCTGCCGACGCCGGGCTCGCTCTGCAGGCGGATCTCGCCGCCGAGCAGGCGTGTGAGCTCGCGGCAGATCGACAGCCCGAGGCCGGTGCCGCCGAACTTGCGGCTGGTCGACCCGTCGGCCTGCGCGAAGGCCTCGAAGATCGACTGCTGCTTGTCGAGCGGGATGCCGATGCCGGTGTCGAGGACGCGGAAGGCGATGACACCGGCGGCGCGGTTCAGCGTCTCGTTCGAGGGGCTCCATCCGGCCGTCGCGGTCTCGGCGACGAACTCGACCTTGCCCTTCTCGGTGAACTTGAACGCGTTGCTCAGCAGGTTGTTGAGGATCTGCTGAAGCCGCTGCGGGTCGGTGAGCATGGCTTCGGGTAGGCCGGGCCGAAGCTCGATGAGGAACGCGAGCTTGGTCGCCTCGGCGACGTGACGGAAGGTGCGCTCGAGCATCGGGCGCAGCTCCTCGAGCGGCCAGTTGCTGATGTCGAGCGCAACCGTGCCCGACTCGATCTTCGAGAGGTCGAGGATGTCGTTGATCAGCTTCAGCAGGTCGGTGCCGGACGAACGGATGATGGTCGCGTACTCGATCTGCTTCGGCAGCAGGTTGCCGTCGGGGTTGGCGGCCAGCTCCTGCGCCAGGATCAACAGGCTGTTCAGCGGCGTCCGCAGCTCGTGCGACATGTTGGCCAGGAACTCGGACTTGTAGCGCGACGTCAGCGCGAGCTGCTCGGCCTTCTCTTCGACCAGGCCCTTCGCCGCCTCGACCTCGAGGCGCCGGCGCTCGATCTCGCTGTTCTGCTCCACGAGCTGGCTCGCCTTCTCGGCGAGCTGCTCGTTCGTTCGCTGCAGCTGGTCCTGCTGGCTCTGCAGCTCGGTCGCGAGCGACTGCGACTGCTTCAGCAGGTCTTCCGTTCGCGTGTTGGCCTCGATGGTGTTGAGCACGATGCCGATGCTCTCGGCGAGCTGGTCGAGGAAGTCGATGTGTGTCGGGCTGAAGGCCTGGAACGACGCGAGCTCGATGACCGCGCGCACCTCGCCCTCGAAGAGCACCGGCAGGACGACGATGTTCACCGGGGGCGCCTCGCCGAGCGCGGAGTTGATCTTGATGTAGTCGCGAGGGACGTTCGTGACCACGATCCGCTTCTTCTCCAGGGCGCACTGGCCGACCAGGCCCTCGCCGAGGTTGAACTCCATGCGCACGCCCTTGCGCGACTTGTAGGCATAGCCGGCCTGGAACGCGAGGTGCGTGGGGCTTCCGTTGGCCGGGACGACGCCGTAGAACACGCCGTGCTCGGCGTGCACCAGCGGCGCGAGCTCGGACAGGATCATCTTCGAGACCGTCATCGGGTCGCGCTGGCCCTGCAGCATCCGCGTGAACCGCGTCAGGTTGGTCTTGAGCCAGTCCTGCTCGTTGTTCTTCTCCGTCGTGTCGCGGAGGTTGCCGATCATCTCGTTGATGTTGTCCTTGAGATTCGCGACCTCGCCGCGCGCGTCGACGCGGATGGACCGCGTCAGGTCGCCCTTCGTCACGGCGGTGGCGACTTCGGCGATGGCGCGGACCTGGGTCGTGAGCGTCGCCGACAGCTGGTTGACGTTGTCGGTGAGGTCGCGCCACGTGCCGGCGGCGCCAGGCACGTGGGCCTGGCCGCCGAGGCGGCCCTCGGCGCCCACCTCGCGGGCCACTGTCGTCACCTGCTGGGCGAACACCTCGAGGGTCGAGGTCATGCTGTTGATGGTGTCGGCGAGCTCGGCGATCTCGCCCTTTGCCTCGAGGGTGAGCTTGCCGCGCAGGTTGCCGTTGGCGACCTCGGTGACGACGCGCGCGATGCCGCGCACCTGGTCAGTGAGGTTCGAGGCCATCGTGTTGACGTTGTCGGTAAGGTCCTTCCACGTCCCGGCGACGCCTTCGACGTTGGCCTGGCCACCGAGCTTGCCTTCGGTGCCCACCTCGCGCGCGACGCGCGTGACCTCCTTGGCGAAGGCGTTGAGCTGGTCGACCATCGTGTTGATGGTGTTCTTGAGCTCGAGGATCTCGCCCCGGACGTCGACGGTGATCTTCTTCGACAGGTCGCCCTGCTGGACGGCGGTCGTGACCTCGGCGATGTTGCGCACCTGGCTGGTCAGGTTTCCGGCCATCAGGTTGACGTTGTCGGTGAGGTCCTTCCACACGCCACCGACCGCGCGCACGTCGGCCTGGCCGCCGAGCTTGCCCTCGGTGCCGACCTCGCGCGCGACGCGCGTCACCTCGCCGGCGAAGGCGTTCAGCTGGTCGACCATCGTGTTGATGGTGTTCTTGAGCTCGAGGATCTCTCCTCGGACGTCGACGGTGATCTTCTTCGAGAGGTCGCCCTGCTGGACGGCGGTCGTGACCTCGGCGATGTTGCGGACCTGGCTGGTCAGGTTGCCGGCCATCAGGTTGACGTTGTCCGTCAGGTCCTTCCACACGCCGCCCACTCCGCGCACGTGCGCCTGGCCGCCGAGCTTGCCCTCGGTGCCGACCTCGCGGGCGACGCGCGTCACCTCGGAGGCGAAGGCGTTGAGCTGGCCGACCATGGTGTTGACCGTGCGCGCGGTGGTCAGGAACTGGCCCTGCAGCGGCCGGCCGTCGATCTCGAGCGGCATCGTCTGCGAGAGGTCGCCTTTCGCGACCGCGCTGATGACCCGCGCGATCTCGGTGTTGGGCCGCGCCAGGTCTTCGGCGAACTCGGTGACAGCGTCGAGCGTGGCGGCCCACGCGCCGGCGCCGCGCCGGGTCGCGGTCTGCGTGACCTGACCTTCCTTGCCGACCTGCCGGGTAAGGCGCCGGATCTCGCGTTCGAGGCGCTCGTTGCCCTCGATGATGTCGTTGAACGCCGCCGCGATCTTGCCGGCCGATCCGGCCCAGTCGCCCGGCAGGCGCGCGGAGAAGTCTCCGCCGCGAACCGCCTCCAGGACTCGGAGCACCACCTTCTGATCGATGGCGTCCGTTCCGTTCGCGTGCTGCGTCGTCGTCTTGACGGCTGCCCTGACTGCCATGTCTCCCTTCCTTGCCTCTCTATTCCGCTATCGCGTCGTGTTGCTCGTCACAGGCTGAGCGGCACCCACAGGTCGACCTTCGTCCCCGCGCCGGGCTCGCTCTCGATCCGGCACCAGCCGCCCGCGAGCTGCGCCCGCTCGCGCAGGGCGACCAGGCCGATGTGACCTGGCACCCGCACCGACTCGGCGACGACAAAACCCGTGCCGTCGTCTGCGACCTCGACCCTGATGCCGCCGCCGGACTCCTCGGCGACGACCGTCACCCGGGTCGCCTGGGCGTGCTTCTCGACGTTCGTAAGCACCTCGCCGATGTTCTTGAGCACGATCCCCTGGATCGCCTGCGGCACGTTCTCGGGCAGGCGCATGTCGACGGTCGTCTCGATGCCGGCCTGCACGCGCATTGCCTCGAGGCGCTCGCTGATCGCCTCGCGGAGGTCGTGCGGCGCATCACCCGCGTCCGGGCTCACGTTGATGAGCAGGCGGCGCAGCGAGTCCTCGACCTTGCGCAGGGTCACGCGCAGCTGGTCCAGCTGGACGGTGTCGTGGCTCGCGCGCGAGGCGGCGCGGATGCGCTCGACCTGGAGCTCGGCCGCGGTCAGCAGCTGGAGCGAGTCGTCGTGAAGGGCGGCGGCAAAGCGGCGCCGTGCCTCGTCGCCGCCGGCGGCGATGTTGTTGAGGAGGCTTCGCCGCGCGGACATCGCCTCTTCGAGGCGGACCGCCGTCTGCCCGAGCTCCTCTTCCGACTCCTTGTACTGCCAGAGCGTTCCGGCGACGGCGCCGGCGACTTTCAGCACGGCGAGGTCGCCCGGCGTGAAGCCGTGCTCCGAGTCGTAGACGGCGATCACGCCGACGCGGCGCGCACCCGCGCTCCACGGGGCGGCCAGCGAGCTGCGCAGGCCGGCCAGGCCGGCGGTGCGCCAGAGCTCGTCTAGCGCCGGCGAGGTGCCCTTGACCAGGGCGACTTCGTCGGCGAAGCCTGGGTCGACACGAAGCCGCAGCTCGTGCACCGGGGAGTCGTCGTCGAACCCGGCGGGCGCGGGCTGGATGGCCAGCGTGCTGCGCGGTCCGAAGCGCCAGAAGGCAGCCCGGCGCGCTCCGGTCTGGGCGGCGATGACGGCCGCGACGCGGCCGAAGAACTCGGGCAGGTCCTCCTCGGTGTCGAAGTACGAGGAAAGGCATGCGATCACGGCCAGCTCGGCCTCGTGCCCGCGGTCGCGGCGCGAGCGGGCTCGCCGGACGTCGATCAGGTCGCCATCGAACGGCAGCGCAACCGATTCCACAATTTCTCCCCGGGCCCGGTTTTTCGACCTACATCAAATCGCCTCGGGGGTGCTCTCGTCGCCGTACAAGTGAGGTAATCGAGAGGGGCCGATCCAGGATCGTTTTGGCCCAGAAACTGGCGTGCCCGCCTCTCGCGAGGGGGCACG
>CAYWTI010000205.1:0-1890 GCA_964461175.1 uncultured Actinomycetes bacterium
CCTCGACGTCGGCTGCTACACCGTCAGCGTGTCGCGGTGGATCCTCGGCGAGCCAGACGAGGTCCGCGCAAGCGCGCGTTTCGTCGACGGCGTCGACGTGACGGTCGCGGCGATGCTCACCTTCGCCGGCGGCGGCACCGCGTCGGTGTGGGCGTCCATCGAGTCGCCGGAGGAGCAGGACCTGAAGGTGGTCACGCGCTCCGAGGTCTTGCGCCGCAAGTCGCCGTTCACCGCGTACCGCGACCCGCACGATCCCTACCAGCTGATGGTCGAATCGTTCGCGGCGAGCGTGCTGCACGACCGGCCGGTGGCCATACCGCTGAGCGAATCGATCGCGAACATGAGCGTCCTCGACCGTATCCGCGCGGCGGCCGGGAGCTGACGAGCGTCTAGGCGGGGTTCAGGTCCGCGGTGGCTGTTCCGGTCAGCTGGATCGGGCCCGTGAGGCCAGCCGGAAGCGCCGGCGGGGTGGGTCCCGGTCCGGGACCGGAGATCGCCGCCGGTGGGGATACCGACGGCAGCATGATGGTGGCGTCGTCCGTCGCGGTCGAGTGACTCTTGACGATGCGGTGTCCGCTCGGGTCGATCCAGGTCGTCACGTCGGTCGAGAAGGTGCCTTTCACCGAGATCGGGGGCATGCCGTCCTTGGTCGCCGTCGACGTGGTGTCGAAATCGATGTTGCCGGTTGACTTCGTCTCCACCACCGCGGCGTTGACCCCACCGGCCGACTCGTCGCGCAGGTAGGTGCTCTTCGCGGTGATGTGCACGGCGCCGGCCTTGCCGCCTGGCGCGGCCTGGTCGTACTCCTTGGTCCACGTGTCGCCGGGCTTGACGGCGCGGTCCGGGAGGACGGCGCTGACGAAGAAGCTCGCGCCGAGGCTCGTGATCGCGAGCAGCGGGCTCGACGCCGCGGCCTGGTTTCCTGCCGCGGTCACGAGCCTGCCGTCGGGCGCGAGCTCGACGTCGACGGTCGTGCTCGGCGTTCCGGTCGTGGTGTTTGTGATCCCGCCCATCGATGTCTTCACGGTCAGGTTGCTCAACGTGACCGCGAGCTGCGCGTCGCCCGACGCCGTCACCCCCTTGACCGTAACCGACTCGTCGGCGGTGGTGTCCACATTGACGGGCACCGCCATGGCGGTCATCGTCGCCGTCTGCTTCGTCGTCGAGTGGAAACGGTACTTGTACGTGTCGCCGGGCTTGTACGCGAGCGACAGAGTGTGCGGCTGCGATGTCCCCAAGGACCCACATCCGGCGACCAGGACGAACGCGAGACAGGCCAGCCGCTTCATGGGCCCCAGCCTACGCCAGGCGACTCTGAGTTGAGACCTCTTCGCTCGGCGCTGGAGCCGGCGCCGCAGGGGGAGTCACGGGGACGACCTGGCGGAACCGCGCCAGCGCCGCCGGCCAGGCGGAAAGCATGGCCGCCGCGCGCGCGCTGCCGGTGCGCAGCTGGTGCTCTTCGACGAGCGCCCGGAGCTCATCCGCGTCCTCAGCCGGCACCTCGCGCGCGACCACGCTCTCGATGTTGAGCTGGGCCCAGTCGACGACGTAGGCCACGCCTCCGGTCATCCCCGCGCCGGCGTTCCAGCCGACGGGTCCAAGCGCGACCGCGACGCCGCCCGTCATGTACTCGCAGAAGTGGTCACCGGCGCCCTCCACGACGGCCACGGCGCCCGAGTTGCGGACGCAGAACCGCTCGCCAACGCGACCGGCGATGAAGAGCCGGCCTCCGGTCGCGCCGTAGGCGATCGTGTTGCCGGCGAGCACGGGGTCGACGCTCGGGTCGGCGGCGAAGGGGCGGATCGCGATCACGCCTCCGCCCATGCCCTTGCCGACGTAGTCCTGCGCCTGGCCCTCGAGCACGAGCTCGACGCCCGCGTCGAGGAACGC
>CAYWTI010000206.1:0-36105 GCA_964461175.1 uncultured Actinomycetes bacterium
TCTGATCGGCGCCGCTAGCTGGCGGCCGAACGCCTTCCCTGCTGCTGGAACATCTCGACGATCTCCTTGACGGTCGTGGCGTCCTCCGGTCGCTTGTCCGCGCCGCGAAACGAGACGATGCGGGGGAAGCGGAGCGCATATCCGGGCCCGTCGCCGACCTTGCCCGCCGTGTGGTTTGTCCCCGGCGTGATCTCGTCCGCGAGCACCTCGACGACGACCTCGGGCTCGAGCCAAACATCGGGGGTCAGCAGGGACCTCACGCGTGCGGGCTTCTCCTTGACCTGAAGCTTGTCCGCGCGCTCGTGGATCTCGCGCCATCCCGCGTCCGACAGGCCGGTCCCGATCTTGGTGATCGTGTCGAAGCGGTCGTTCTCCGCGTCGTACACGCCGGCCAGCAGCGCTCCGAGACCGAACGAGGTTCTCTTGCCTCTTCCTAAGTAGTAACCGAGCAGGACGAGGTCGACGGTGTCGTTCAGCTGCCCGCTGGTGGTCCGCTTGAGCTTGACCCAGTTGAAGTTCCGCGCGCCGGCCTGGTACGGCGAGTCCATCCGCTTGACGACCACTCCCTCGAGCCCCTTGCTGATGTTGTCGAGCAGCGTCCGCGTGAGCTCTTCGGCCGAATCCGTCGATGTGAGGGGCGCAGGAGTCAGCACAGTGGATCGGCCGAGCACCTCGGCGAGGAGCGCGTATCGCTCGCCATACGGCAGCGGCGTCAGGTCCTTTCCGTTGCGGTAGAGGACGTCGAATACGAACGCGACGAGGGGCAGGCTTGCCGCCGCTTCCTCGATGCCGTGCTGACGGCGCCGCGAGGCCGTCTGCTGGAACATCACGTACTCCTCAGACACCGGGTTGTAACCGATGGCCTCCCCGTCGAGGATCAACGTCCGGTCGTCCAGCGCCTTGGCGGCGGCGACCAGCTCGACGAACATCCCCGTGAAGTCCTCGAGGTTGCGGGAGAAGATGCGCACCCGAGAGCCGTTCTTGTGGATCTGGACTCGAATGCCGTCGTATTTCGGCTGCACGACGACGCTGCCGAGCTTCTTGATGACCGCCTCCGGGTTCGGCAGGCGCTCGGCGAGCTGCGGCCGGATCGGCCTGCCGACCGTGATCTTGAGGTTCGCGATGCCCGTCTCGCCATCCGTCCAGAACGTCCTCGCGATCAGGCCGAGGTCTGAAGTCCGGTTGTAGGCGGCCTCCAGCGCCGGGCGCAACGAGCGGTCGCCCTTCCTGGCGAACGAAAGCGCCTCGAGCACGGTCGGATCGCCGATGCCGAGGCGCAGCCGCCCCAGGGCCATCCGCACGAGGTGCTTGGCGGAGCGGGCGTCGAGGTCGCGCAGCAGCTCGGCGAAGAGCGTGCGTTTCTGAGTCACCGATCCAGCGCCAGACGAGGCGGCGATGGCCATCAGCCTCGCGTGGACATCCTTGATCGAAGGCGAGGCGGCTGCGGACTCGGTCGCCAGGCTCTCGGCGACCAGACCGAGGTCGCCAAGCCTGTTGAAAGATTGGGCGACCTCGTCCACCGGTCGATCGGCGGCCTGCGCGATCGCGGCCAGGACGAGCTTTTCGCCCATGCCCATCTCGACCGGCTCGAAGAACGGCGCCAGCCGTCCCTGGATGAGGTACGACACGGGCTGGATCTCTTCGGGTGAGGTCCTGGCGTAGAGCTCGGCGAGGGTTCTCACCAGCTCGTTGCGGCTGCGCGTCGCCTCCATGCGGTCGAGGTACGAGCTGAGCTCGGCAAACGTCATGTGTCGACAAACCAACATGACACACTGGTCCGGCCGGGAATGGCTGACGTGCGCAGCGTTCGAGCCCTGACGTTCGATGTGTTCGGCACGGTCGTGGATTGGCGCACCGGCGTCACGGCGGAGGGCCGGCGGCTCGGTGCGCGGCATGGGATAGATGCCGACTGGGAGCGGGTCGCGGACGCGTGGCGCGACCTCTACATGCCGTACATGGGCCGCGTTCGGTCGGGCGAGCTGCCGTGGACCAACTTCGACCGCCTCCACCGCATGTCTCTCGACCAGGTCCTGGATGACCTCGGAATCGCCGGCTTCGACGCGCAGGCGCGCGACGAATTCACCCACGCGTGGGAGCGGCTTCCACCCTGGCCCGATGCAGATGCCGGCCTGGCGGAGCTGCGCCAGGGCTTCACCGTGGCGACGCTCTCGAACGGGAATCGAGCGCAGCAGGAGGCGCTCATGCGTTTCACGCGGCTGCAGTTCGATCGCCTCATCTCCGCCGAGGACTTTCGCCACTACAAGCCCTATCCCGAGGTGTACCAGGGCGCCGCGGCAACGCTTGGCCTGTCGCCCGGCGAGGTGATGATGGTCGCGGCGCACAAGGGCGACCTCCGCGCCGCCCAGGCCGCGGGTTTGAGGGCGGCGTTCGTGGAGCGGCCGATGGAGAAGGGACCGTCAGGCGACGCGGACCGCCTGCCGGATCCCGAGTCCGACATCCAGGCCACCGACTTCCACGACCTGGCGCGACAGCTCCTCGGACGGCGTTCGAGCGGCTGAGTCGAGACCGGCGCAGCCGGCCGCACTGCGGCGGCGCGCAAGAATAGGCCGGTGGAAGCTCCGCGCTCGATCCTGAACCCCGACGGCAGCGTCGCCGCCGGGGCGAAGTCGCGCATGGACGAGGAGCTCCTGCTCGAGGCGCTCCGCTGGATGATCAAGTCCCGCCTCTACGACCAGCGCGTGATCTCGCTCCAGCGGCAGGGCCAGTTCGGCGTGTTCTCGCCCGGCGTCGGCCAGGAGGCGTCCATCGTCGGTTCCTCGCTCGCGCTCGACCCTGCCCGCGACTGGATAGTTCCCCAGTACCGCGAGCTGATGGCGACCGTCCATCACGGCCTGCCCCTGGAGGTCATCACCGCGCAGTACCTCGGCAAGATCGGGCCCGCGCGCATACCCGAAGGCGTGAACGTCCTGCCGACGCAGGTCTCCATCGCCGCGCAGCTGCCGCAGGCGACCGGCCTCGCGTGGGGGTTGCGTCTGCGCGGCAAGGATGCGGTGGTGATGGCGTACATCGGCGACGGCGGCTCGTCCGAGGGTGATTTCCATGAGGCGCTGAACCTCGCCGGCGTCGTCGGGGCTCCGATCGTCTTCTTCATGCAGAACAACCAGTGGGCGATCTCGACGTCGCGCCGCGTGCAGTCGGCGACGAAGAGCTTCTCGCTGCGGGCCGCCGGCTACGGGCTGCACGGAGTCGCGGTGGACGGCAACGATGTGATGGCCGTATACGACGCGGCGTGCGAGGCGGTCGAGCGAGCACGTGCCGGCGGCGGCCCGACGCTCATCGAGTCGGTCACGTACCGCATGAGCTTCCACAACACCACCGACAACCCCTCGCGCTACGAGGACCCGAAGGAGCACGAGGAGGCCCGCACGCGCGACCCGATCGAACGGGTGCAGCGCTACCTCGCTCGGCTTGGGCTGTGGGACGAGACAAAGGCCGCCGCGATGACCGATGAGGTCCGCGAAGAGAACGAACGCGCGCTGCAGCTGGCGTTCGCCGCCGAAGCTCCACGGCCTGACGACCTCTTCGCCAACGTCTACGCCGACCTCCCGCCGCGCGTGGCGCGCCAGAAGGCCGACTTCCTCGACGGCGGTGGGTGAGATGCCGCAGCGCAACATCGTCGAGGCGATCAACAACGCGCTCGTCGAGGAGATGGAGGCCGATCCACGCGTGATGGTCCTCGGCCTCGACGTCGGCAAGCTCGGCGGCGTCTTCCGGACGACGAGCGGGCTCGTCGACAGGTACGGTCCGCAACGCGTCGTCGACACGCCGCTGGCCGAGGCGAGCATCGTGGGTGCGTCGCTGGGCCTGGCGATCGCCGGCATGGTCCCGGTGGCGGAGATCCAGTTCCTCGGCTTCACCGCCCAGGCGTTCCATCAGATCGGGCCTCAGCTGGGCAAGTACCGCCAGCGCTCGAAAGGGCGGTACCACTGCCAGGTGACCATCAGGGCCCCGTTCGGGGGCGGCATCAAGAGCCCCGAGTTCCACTCCGACGCCGTCGAGGCGCAGTTCGTTCAGTCGCCCGGCATCAAGATCGTCATGCCCTCGAACCCGTACGACGCCAAGGGCCTGCTCATCGAGGCGATCCGCGACCCGGACCCCGTTCTCTTTTGCGAGCCGGACCGGCTGTACCGCGCGACACGCATGGAGGTGCCCGACGGCGCCTACACCGTTCCGTTCGGCAAAGCCGCGCTGGCGCGCGAGGGAGACGACGTCACCCTGGTCGCGTGGAGCGCCGCGGTCGAGCTGTGCATGCGTGCCGCGGAGCAGCTCGACGGCGAAGGTGTGTCCGCCGCCGTGCTGGACCTGCGCACGCTCGTGCCGCTCGACGTCCAGACGCTGTGCGCGCAGGTGGCGAGGACCGGTCGCTGCGTCGTCGTCCACGAGGCGCCGCTGTCAGCGGGATTCGGCGCGGAGGTCTCGGCGACGTTGATGGAGGAGGTCTTCTACGACCTAGACGCGCCGGTGGCGAGGGTCGCCGCCTTCGACGTGCCGTTTCCGGCCGCCTCGCTCGAGGACCACTACCTGCCTTCTGTCGACCGGGTCGTCGCGGCGGTGCGCCGGACGATGGAGGCCTAGCGGCGGGTGAAGGTTGTCGTCGTGGGGGCGGGCCTCGCGGGACTCGTCGCGGCAACCGAGGTGCAGGCCGCAGGCCACGACGTGGTCATCCTCGAGGCGCGTGACCGGGTGGGTGGGCGCGTGCACACGATCCGCGAAGGCCTGTCGGCGGGCCAGTTCGCCGACCTCGGGGCCGAGATCGTCTACCACGGACAGCACAACATCGCCGGCCTGTGCGCCAAGCATGGAGTCGAGCTGAGCTCTGAGTTCAACTTCGGCGCGGACGTGCCGCAGATGGTCTTCCGCGGCGAGCGGCTCCGCCGCGAAAGCGCTGAGGAGATCGCGGGCGAGCTGCGCATGGCGGTCAAGGGCACGCGGCCGAGCCGCTACGAGACCGTCGCGCAGTGGCTGCGGCGGGCGCACGTGTCCGAGCTCGCCGAGCTGCTGCTGCGGGCTATCGCCCAGTCCACACCGGCGGCGCCGCTCAGGATGGCCGACGCGCAGGAGCTCAACGTCGAGCTGTCCTGGGGCGAGGCGTACCGCAAGATCGTGGGCGGGAATGACGTGCTGCCGCGGGTGATGGCGGAAAAGGTCGACGTCCGGCTCAACCACCCCGTGCGCGTGATCAACTGGGGCGCGGCCGGCGTCACCGTCGAGTCGGACGGCCAGACGTTCCACGGCGATCGCGCGGTCGTCACTGTGCCCGGACCGCTCGTCGCCGAGGTCGGCTTCGAGCCGGCGCTTCCGGCGGAGAAGGTCCGGGCGTTGCTGGAGCTGAAGTACGGCAACGCGACGCGGGTCGTGGTCCAGTACGCGGAGCGCGAGGCGGTAAGCGAGGCAATCGCCTCGGGTTGCTTCACCGACGCGGTGCCGGGCTTCGTCATGAACCAGACGGTCCACCAGCAGGGGGATCCGATCGTCGTTGGCGGCCTGGCAGCGGGCGACGCCGAGCCGTGCGGAATGAACGACGAGGAGATTCTCGACAGCGTCGACGCGACGATGAGCGTCGCCGTGGGGCGCCCGCTCAAGCGGATCGCGGGCTTCGTCAAGAGCTGGACGAACGACCCGTGGGCGCGCGCCGTCGTGCGTGCGCCGATCGGCGACCAGCGGGACACGGTCCTGCCCTTGATCGCGTCGCCGCTCGCGTCGCGCGTGTTCTTTGCGGGCGAGCACACCGACGCCCGGATCGGTCCCGGCGGGATGGAGGGCGCGATCAAGTCGGGCTACAGGGTCGCGAAGGAGGTCCTCGCGTAGCCGTGGATGAACGCGAGTTCCTGATGATCCCCGGACCCGTCAGCGTCGACGACGAGGTGCTCGAGGCGCTGGCGCGGCCGGTGCGCGCGCACTACGGCGACGGCTGGACGACGTTGTACTGGCGCGCGGTGGCGGGGATGCGCGACGTCTTCCGGACCGGGGGCGACGTCTTTCTGCTCTTCGGCTCTGGGATGGCCGGCGTCGAGATGTGCATCGCCAGCGTGCTCGGCCCCGGCGACGAGGTGGTGGTCGGCGCGAACGGCCTGTTCGGCGAGCGCATGGCCGACGTGGCGAGGGCCAACGGCCTGCAGGTCCATGAGGTGCGGGCGGAGCTGGCGCGGCCTGTCACCGCTTCGATGATCCGCGACACGCTCGACTTGCACACCGGCGCGAGGGCCGTCTGCGTCGTCCATCACGAGACCTCGGTCGGGGTCCTCAACGAGGTCGAGGCGATCGCCGCGCTGGCGCGCGAGCGCGGTCTGCTGATGATCGTCGACGGCATCTCGGCGGTCGCGGGCGTTCGGTTCGAGATGGACGCATGGGGTGTCGACCTGTGCGTGACCGTGGCGAACAAGTGCATCGGAGGGCCGATCGGCGTCGCGCCCGTCGCGGCCGGTCCGCGCGCGCTCGAGGTATTGAAGGACGGGCGCTCGAAGGCGGCCGGGTGGTACCTGAACCTCGCCACCTGGAAGCGGTACGCCGAGGAGATGGCGGCCTGGCACCCGCACCCGACGACCGTGCCCACGAACGTGATCGAGGCTTTCGACGTCGCCCTCGGCCGCCTGCTCGACGAAGGCGTCGAGAACCGCTGGCGCCGGCTGGCACGGGCGCGCGACCGTGTGCGCGAAGGCCTGGAGGAGATGGGCTTTCCGATGCTTTCGCCGCTCGCCTGGGCGTCGCCCGTCGCCACCGCGGCATACGCGTTGCCTGGGATGGACCTGTCCGACTACATGTCCTGGCTGCTGCGCGAGCACCACATCCGCATCGGCGGAGGCCTGGGACCGCTGTCCGGCAAGATCTTCCGCGTCGGCCACATGGGCCGGGCCGCCGAGCCGGAGGCGATCGACCGCTACCTACGGCTCACCGCGCAGTACATCGAAGAGAACCGGCTGGGCGCGGCTAGAGCCTGATCTTCGCCGTCGTCCAGCGCTCGATGCCTTCCTGGACGTCGTCGAGAAAACGCGAGGCGGCGAGCCCGTCGACGATCCGGTGATCGAACGACATGGTGATGTTCATGATCGGGCGCACGACGATCTCGTCGTTGACGACGACAGGCCGCTTACGGATCGACTCCGTGCTGAGGATCGCGGCCTGCGGCTGGTTGATGATCGACTGCCCCGCCACCGAGCCGAGGGCGCCGGTGTTGTTCAGCGTGAACGTGCCGCCGCGCACGTCTTCGGGGCGCAGGGCCTTGGTGCGCGCACGGTTGGCCAGGTCGTTGATCGAGCGCGCAAGGTCCACGAAGCCCTTCAGGTCCGCGTCCCTGACCACGGGCACGATCAGCGCGTCGGGCAGGGCCACCGCGATGCCCATGTGGACGTAGTGGTGGAGGACGATGCCGTCCTCGGTCCAGGTCGAGTTGAGGTACGGGTTTCGCATCAGCGCCTCGCACACGATCTGGACGAAGAACGGAACGTAGCTCAGCGCGAATCCGTGACGGTCTCGAAACGCCTCCTTCTCCGCCTCGCGGTACTCGACCAGGCGGCTCGCATCGACCTCGCGCAGCGACCATGCGTGGGGCGAGGTGCTGACGCTCCGGACCATGTGCTCAGCGATCTGGCGCCGGACGGCGGAGATGCGGACGAGCTCGTCCTTTCTCGCGGGCGGGGCCGGCGTGCGGGCGGCCAGGTAAGCGACGACGTCCTCCCGGCGCACGCGGCCGCCCGCGCCGGTGCCGGGGATCTGGGCGACGTCGAGCCCGTTGTCTTCGAGGAGCTTGCGCACCCCCGGGGCGATGCGCCCGGGATCAGTCGCGGGCGGTTGGGCGCCTTGCGGTCGCGGCTCGGCCGGCGCATTTTGCGGCGTTTCGACGGCGGCCGCGCCTTCCACCTCGAGCTCGGCCAGCGCCGTGCCGATGGGCACGGTCTGCCCACTGGGCACCTTGATCCGCGTCAGCCTCCCTTCGACCGGTGACGGCACCTCGGCGTTGACCTTGTCGGTGACTATCTCGACGATCGGCTCGTCGCGGCGGACGAGGTCGCCCTCCTGCTTCAGCCAGCGATCGACCGTGCCTTCGGTGACGGACTCGCCGAGCTGCGGCATCTTCAGCGTCGTCAGGCCCAGGCTCGCTCCACCTCGGCCGGATTCTAATCAGCTCCGATCTACCATTCGACGAGGAGGTAGCCAGTGGCACGCCGGTTCCGCTTCGGCATCTGCACCGACCAGAACATGACGTGGGAGAAGACCGTCGACCGTTGGCGGCTCTTCGAGCGGCTTGGTTACGAAAGCGCGTGGCTGTGCGATCACCTGATCCAGCCGAGCCGCCCCGAGGGTCCTTACCTCGAGGCCTGGACCTTGCTCGCGGGCCTGGCCGCCCGGACGGAAAAGATCCGCGCCGGCATCCTCGTCACCTCGAACACCTTTCGCTATCCGCAGGTCGTGGCCAAGATGGCCGTCACGGTCGACCACATCTCGGGCGGCCGGCTCGAGATCGGACTCGGCGCGGGCTGGTACGAGCCCGAGCACACGATGTTCGGCATCGACTTCCCGGAGACGAAAGAGCTCGTCTCGCGCTTCAAGGAGGCGGTCCAGGTCGTGGACCTGCTGACGCGCGAGGACACGAGCTCGTTCGACGGCAGCTTCTACACGCTGAGGGGTGCGCGTTCGCGACCGCCGAGCGTGCAGAAGCCGCGTCCTCCGCTCGTCCTCGGCGCGTTCGGACCGCGGATGCTCAAGATCGTCGCCAGGTACGCGGACACCTGGAACGCGTTCGGGACCCCGGCCGAGATGCGAGAGCGCAACCAGATGCTGGACGACTACTGCCGCGAGATCGGCCGCGATCCCCAGACGCTGGACCGCTCCCTCTACTACTGGGTGCCGAAGTCGGACGCCGACCCATGGGCTTCGAAAGACGCGTTCTACAGCGTGCTCGAGCCCTACGTCGAGGCCGGGATGAACCAGTTCATCCTCGACCAGCCCGGCGACGACCAGATCGAGATGCTCGAGTGGGCGGCGGCGGAAGCCCTGCCGCGGTACGCATCCCAGACGCCGCGCGTGCCGCAAGCCGCCAGCGCTTCGGCCATCGACACCTCCGGCTGGCGCCGTCCGCAGGACAGCGTCTAGCCGATCAGCAGTCGAACACCGACCAGCAGATGTCGTTCCGCAGGCGCTGGTCGTCCAGCACCAGCTCGCGGATGGCCTGGGGGAGCCGGTCCCGCTGCCACCGGCACTCGCGCCGCCCCGCAAGCTCGGCGTCGCCTTCGCGAGCGGCCGCTCGCACGGCTTTGATCGCATAGGCCGCGGCTCCGAGCTCGTGCGCGGCGACGTGGGCCACCGCCGCGGCCTGGGCGGCGGCGTAGGCGGCGTGGCGGGGAGCGCCGCTCAGATCGCGCGCCGCCCCATTGGCGTGACCTGCGGCTTCGCGCGATTGCGTCATCGTGATCTCGCCGCGCACCCATGCGCGTGCCTGGGCGATGGCGTGCCGAGGCCGGTCGTCAGTAGGCCGGGCCGCCTCGAACAGCGGCAGGACATGCTCCGCGCAGGCCGCCGCCCACAGCGCGAGCAGGCGGTGGTCGGCGTCGGTCAGGGTGCCTCCCCGGCGGATGGTGATGAACCGAGGGTCGCGGACCTTGGGCAGGATCACGGCAGCGATATCTCCGTCCTTATATATGCGGCTATGGCGGCCAAGGGGCAGGATGGCAATGTTTGTCAAGTCACGGCGTTAGCCCTGTTCCATAATCTCCGCACGTCGCGCGTCCGGCACGACGATCGGGCTGGGAGTGACAAGTGGACCGAGTCGGGGCACTTCGCCGGCTGGCCGCGGTACCCCTCGGAGCGTGCGCGCTGCTGCTCGCCTCGATGCCAGCGGTCGCCGCCCCGCCGGCCGCGCCACTCACCTCGGGCACCGCGATCGCGCCGGTCGGCCACGCGGTCGCCGCCCGGGTCTTCCCGGGCAAGAAGGCACCGAAGCCGGCCGGCGTCCACGCCAAGCAGTTCCTCGGCCTCAATCCGGCCGCGCTCCGCAAGGCGAAGCTGAAGGCGGCGGCCGACACCTCGGCTTCGCCTCCGAGCTCGACGGCCCCCAGCGTGAGCTCGGCGGCCCTCTTCAACGGCCTGGACCAGCCCGGGCTGTCGGCCGCCGACGAGGGGTATCAGCCGACGCCGCCGGACTCCACCGGGGCCATCGGTCCATCGCAGTACCTCGAGTTCGTCAACCAGCTGGTCGGCGTCTACGACCGCAACAGCCTCACGCTCCTCGGGTCCACCGACCTGGGCACGTTCACCGCGGTGCCGTCGGGCCTGGTGACGAGCGACCCGCAGATCCAGTGGGACAACCAGGGCAACCGCTGGTTCTACGCCGCGATCGGGTTCGATCAGAACCTGACCAACTCGTACATCCTGTTCGGCTGGTCGAAGACCGCCGACCCGACCGACCTGGCGGGCGGCTGGTGTCGGTACGCGACGCAGACCGGAACGAACTTCCCCGATTTCCCCAAGCTGGGACACGACGCCAACTTCGTGATGATCGGCACGAACGTCTTCGACACGAGCAAAACGGCGCTGCCGTTCGTGACCGCCGACATCTGGGCCATCCCCAAGCCGGCACCCACCCAATCGACCTGCGCTTCGTCCGTCTCCACTACCCATTTCGCCGACGCGACGCACGTCCTGAAGAACGCCGACGGCACACCGGCCGCGACCCTTGTGCCGGCGAACACCAACGACTCGAGTGCCAACGGTTACATCGTCTCCGCGCACGACCCCTCGGTGAACCCGCAGTCGAAGCTCATGGTCTGGCACATGACGCCGGGGCCGGTGCTGGTGGCGGACGGCGACATCACCGTTCCCAGCTACACGGCGCCGCCCAGCGTGCCCCAGCCCGGCACGAGCTACTTGATTGACAGCCTCGACGGGCGCCTGACGCAAGCCGTGGCGCTCTTCGACCCCAGCGCCGGCGCCGAGGCGGTGTGGACCCAGCACACGGTCGGCGCGGCCGGCCGGTCGGCGGTCGACTGGTACGAGATCCTGCCCGGCGCGCTCGCCATCCGCCAGCAGGGAGTGCTCGCCAGCGCGACCGATTATTACTGGAACGCCGCCATCTCGCCGTCGTCGTCGGGCAACGACGCGATGATCACGTACAACCGCGGCAGCTCCACGCTGCTCCCGCTGATCGGCGCCCAGACGCGAACCAAATCCACGCCGCTGGGCCTGATGGACGCCGGCGAGGTTGTGCTGGGAAACAGCAGCGCGGCGACGCAGGAGACGCTGTTCCAGGGCAACTGCACCTCCAACCCCTGCCGCTGGGGCGACTACTCCGGCGCGACGCCAGACCCAGTGAACCCCGGCGTGGTCTGGGGCAGCAACCAGGTAACCGGCGGCTGGATCCTCGGCCTGGCGCAGTGGCAGACGCAGAACTTCGCCATCACGACGGGCGGCGCACCGCCGAGCGCACCGAAGGCTCCCACAGGCGTCACCGCCTCGGGCGTGGACGCATCGTCGATCGCCGTGCGCTGGAACGCGTCCGGCGGCGCGACCTCCTACAGGGTCGAACGCTCGCCTGACGGCACCACCGGCTGGACGCCTGCCGGAACTGTGACGGCGACCACGTTCACCGACACGGGTCTCGCCCCGGCGACGACCTACTACTACCGCGTCATCGCGAGCAACAGCATCGGCGACTCGGCGCCCTCCGCCGTCGTCTCCGCGCGGACCGCGGTCAGCATCGCCTACACCCAGGCGCCACAGGGCACGTGGGTCGGTTCGTACGGCGTCGACGGTTACGCCCTTCTCGGGTGGAACGGCGGCGACCTGGTGTCGATCCCGTCCGGCACGCTGGTCGTCGACCAGGCCCAGCGCTTCATCTGGGCCAATCCCACGACCGACGTCCGCGGGCTGCAGAGCCCGGACGCCTCCACGCGCGAGGCGACGTGCGGCTACGACGCCAACCAGGTCCGCCTGCACATCAGCCTCGCGAACGGCTACTCGGGAGCGATCCACGTCTACGCGGTCGACTTCGACGGCCTCGGCCGTCGTGAGACCGTGACGATCAACGACGGGACCGGGCCGCAGACCGCGACCATCAGCGCGGACTTCAGCGGGGGGGCCTGGGTCAACACGACCATCAGCGTCCCGGCCGGTGGATCGGTGACCGTCACCGCCACGAAGACCGCGGGCATGAACGCGGTCCTGTCGGGTGTCTTCCTCGGCGGTGCGCCCGCGCCGCCCGCGCCACCGACGAACCTTTCCGCGACCGCCCTCAACGCGACGCAGGTGAAGCTCGCCTGGACTGCGTCGAGCGGCGCCACGGGTTACCGAGTCGAGCGTTCACCAGACGGGACGGCCGGCTGGGCCGTGGCGGGCACGAGCGCGACACAGTCGTTCACAGACTCGAACCTGTCGCCCTCGACGACCTACTTCTATCGCGTCTCCGCCCTCAACGGCCCGTCGGGCTCGGCGCCGTCGAACGTCGCCTCGGCGACGACCGCCGCCGGGCTGCCGACGAGCCAGTCGCCGCAGGGCAGCTGGCTGGGCGTCTACGGTGCGGACGGCTACGCCCTCACCGGCTGGAACGGCGGCGACCTGGTCTCGATCGGGGGCGCGTCCTTCGCCGTCGACCAGGGGCAGCGCTTCATCTTCCAGAACCCAAGCGTGGATCTCCGTGCTCTGCAGAGCCCTGACGGCAGCACGCGCCAGGCGGCCTGCGCCTACGACGCGAACCAGGTGAGGATGCATCTCGCATTCAACGCCGCCTACAGCGGGACGCTGCATGTCTACACCGTGGACTTCGACGGCCTCGGCCGGCGGGAGACGATCACCGTGAACGACGGCTCCGGGCCCCAGACCGCCAACCTCAACTTCGACTTCAGCCAGGGCGCGTGGTTCAACGTGCCCATCAACGTCGCCGCGGGCGGCACTGTGTCGATCACCGTCAACCGAACCGGCGGCGTCAACGCGGTCGTGTCGGGAGTGCTGCTGGGTGGGGCGGTCGCGCCCTCCGCGCCCGCCGCGCTGACCGCAACCGGCCTCGACGCCTCGTCCATCCAGCTGGGATGGCACGGATCCGTGGGCGCGACGTCGTACAAGATCCAGCGCTCGCCCGACGGCAGCACCAGCTGGACGCAGATCGGGACGAGCGCGACGACCGCCTACACCGACACCGGGCTGTCGGCGGCGACCATCTACTACTACCGCGTCGTCGCGAGCAACAGCAACGGCGACTCGGCCCCGTCCAGCGTGGCGTCGGCGAGGACGGCGGTATCTATTGCGTACGCCCAGGCGCCGCAGGGGACGTGGCTCGGCGTCTACGGCGCGGACGGCTACGCGCTGACTGGCTGGAACGGCGGCGACCTCGCCTCCATCCCGAACGCCACCTTTGCGGTCGACCAGGGCCAGCGGTTCATCTGGCAGAACCCGAGCTCCGACGTGCGCGCGCTGCAGAGCCCCGACGGCAGCTTGCGGGAAGCGACCTGCGTCTACGACGCCAACCAGGTCAGGATCCACATCACGTTCAGCGCCGCCTACAGCGGCAGCGTCCACGTCTACGCCGTCGACTTCGACAGCCTCGGCCGGCGGGAGACGGTCACCATCAACGACGGATCGGGTCCCCAGACCGCGAGCATCACCGCCGATTTCAGCCAGGGCGCGTGGGTCACCGCGCCGGTCGCCGTCGCCGCCGGAGGCAACGTGAGCATCCTCGTAACCCGAACCGCGGGCGTGAACGCGGTCGTCTCGGGGGTGCTGCTCGGCGGCGCGCCGCCGCCGCCGGCGATCCCGACCGGCGTGACCGCGGCCGCTCTGAACGCGTCTCAGGTCAAGGTCGGCTGGAACGCCGTCTCGGGCGCGACCGGCTACCGGGTGGAGCGTTCGCCGGACGGGACATCGGCGTGGGTGACGGCGGGCACGGTCACCACCAACACGTTCACCGACTCGAACCTGATCCCGTCGACGACCTACTTCTACCGGGTGTCGGCGCTGAATGGCCCATCGAGCTCGGCCCCGTCCGGCGTGGTCTCGGCCGCCACGCAGGCAGGCGTGGCGACGAGCCAGTCACCCCAGGGCGCCTGGGTGGGCACCTACGGTTCGAGCGGGTACGGCTTGCTGGGCTGGAACGGCGGCGACCTTGTATCGATTCCGAACGCGACCCTGGCCGTCGACCAGGGCCAGCGCTTCATCTGGGCGAACCCGAGCGGCGATGTGCGCGCGCTGCAGAGCCCGGATGGATCGACGCGCCAGGCCGCCTGCGCGTACGACCCGAACCAGGTGAAGATCCACATCGCCTTCACCAGTGCGTACAGGGGCACGCTGCACGTCTACGCCGTCGACTTCGACGGCCTCGGACGGCGAGAGACGATCACCGTCAACGACGGGAGCGGCCCGCAGACCGCTTACCTGAGCAGCGACTTCAGCCAGGGAGCCTGGATGAACGTCCCGGTGAACGTGGCTGCGGGCGGCACGGTCACGATCATCGTGACGCGCGTCGCCGGCGTGAACGCGGTCGTGTCAGGGGTCTTCGCCGGCTGACCTGACGCTCGAACGGCAAGGTCATGCCGAGTCAGGAGGTCGCGTCAGCGCGTCGAGCCAATCCTGCTCTGCCTCGCGAAGCCGGGTGCTCAGCTCGTCGAGAACCTTCTTCATCTGGGCGGCGTGCTCATAGTCGGCGTCTTTCACCGCCTCCGCGAGCCGTACGGTCATTGCAGACAGGTGCCGGCGCAGGTTGAGCACGAGCTCCGGAACGTCGTGGAGCTGCCTGGTGAGCCGGTCGACGTCGAGCCCTCCTGCGCTGAGCAGCTCGGCGATTCGTGGCCTGGTCAGCAGCTCCTCGAGAGATTCGAGATCTGACTTCGAGGCCGAACCCTTGCGGCCCGCGATATGGGACGAAGAGGCTGCCTCCGGCACTGCGCTTGTGATCAGCTGTCGTTCGATCTGGTCGCGTACCGCCGTCAGCGTGATCCCGAGGTCGCTGAGCACATGGGCGGCGATGCCCTCGCCTTCGATCATGAGACCGAGGAGCAGGTGCTCCGTGCCGACGTAATCGTGGCCCATACGCCGGGCCTCCTCGAAGGACAGCTCGATGACCCTCTTCACCCGGGACGTCGGAATGATCTGCTGGATGCGGATCCGCTCGTTGCGGCCGAGTGTGGACTCGATGACCTCACGGACCACATCGATCCGCACGCCGAGGGTGTCGAGCACCCGAAAACCGATCGAATCCTGGTTGCGAAGGATGCCCAGAAGCAGATGCTCGGTGCCGATGTAGCTGTGGTGTGACCGCTCGGCCTCTTCCTGTGCGAGGGTCAGGGTCTTCTTCGCCCGTTCCGTAAACCGCTCGAACGGATACACGGATGAAGTCTGCGCGCTACGCGAGCTCCGCTCTTCTGATCCGGTACCTGGCCTCCAGGCGGCCGACGACCTCCTCGACGGCCACTTGCTCGGCGCCGCGAGCGATCTCGAGGCGCGCCCGGAACGTGCCGAGCCAGCCGGTGATCTCCTCGAGGTTGTCGAGGGCGCCGATCGACAGCATGTCTATGAGCTCGGTTTGAGCCGGCTGCTGCGTCGCTGGTGGTCTACGCCGCTTTGACCTTCGTGCGTTTGCCACGTGACCTGTCCTCCTTGACAAGCCACACCCATTCGCAGTGTAGTCGCCGCCAGTCGATTCACCACGTCCTCAGCGCACGGCCGCCGCCTCCTTCACGGGCTGCCCGCCCGCGGGGTCGGCGTACATGGCGTCGATCTCGGCGGCATACCTCGCTTCGACGATGCGCCGCTTGATCTTCAGGGTCGGCGTGAGCTCCTCCGAGTCGGCGGTCCACTCGCGCTCGAGGATCGTGAACCGCTTGACTTGCTCGACGCTCGAGACGTGGGAGTTGACCTCGTCGAGTGCCTCGCGGACAGCCTCGATCATCGCCGGGTGCTTTGTCAGCTCGGCGAGCGAGGTGGCCTCGAGGCCGTGCGCACGAGCCCACGCGGTGGACACGTCCGGCGCGAGGATGATGAGCGCCGAGATGAACTTTCGGCGATCGCCGATGACGACCGCCTGGCCGATGAGCGGGTTGTGCTTGATCAGGCTCTCGAGGTTGGCGGGGGAGACGTTCTTGCCACCGGCCGTGATGATCAGCTCGCGCTTCCGATCGATGATCGTGAAGTAGCCGTCCGCGTCGACGCTCGCGATGTCCCCCGAGTGCAGCCATCCGGAGTCGTCGATCGTCTCGGCAGTCTGCTCGGGTGACTTGTAGTAACCCACCATCACGTTGCCGCCACGTGCGATGAGCTCTCCATCCGGCGCCAGGGCGACCTCGGTGCCAGGAAGCGCCGTACCGACGGTGCCCATGCGTGGCGCGCTGGGGCGGTTGGCCGTGCCCGGGCCGGTGAGCTCGCTCATGCCCCAGACCTCGATCAACGGCAGGCCGATGGCGGCGAAGAACTCGTGCACGTCCATGGCGATCGGAGCGGTGCTTGTGATCGCAAGCCTGCACTGGTCGAGGCCAAGCTTGCCGCGAAGCGCCGCGAACACCGGCTGCGCGCGCTCGACCGCGGCCGTCAGCTCGGCGGGCGGCGCCTGGCCGGCGCGCTCCAGCGCCACGCGCTTGCGCGCCGCGCCGATTGCGCCCTGCAGCGCCTCACGCCGCCCGGCGTCCGGCTCGGCAGCGATGCCGGCCATGAGCGCCGCCTGGAACTTCTCCCAGACCCGCGGCACGCCGAGGAAGAAGGTCGGCCGCGCCTCGTGCAGGGCCGGCAGCAGCTGGGCCTGCTCGGGACAGAGATAGATCAGGTCGCCGCGGTAAAGCGATCCCCAGTGGGACGCGTAGCGCTCGGCGATGTGCGCGAGCGGTAGGTAGGACACCTGGCGAAGCGGGCTCGTGACCTCGAGATGCATCCAGCCCGACTCGCTCGTCCACGTCACGTTGCGGTGGCTGTACATCACGCCTTTGGGCGGCCCGGTCGTGCCCGATGTGTAGATGAGAGCGGCGAGGTCTTCGGGCACGACCGCCCGCCACGAGTCGTCGAACGCGCGTGGTTCGCGCTCGGCGATCTCGGCTCCGTGCTCGAGCACCGAGTCCCAGGCGCTGACCCAATCAGAGGTCGAAGTTCCCCGGATCAGGATCACCTGCCGCAGGCTCGGGATGCGGTCGCGGATCGCGAGCAGCCGGGCGAGAAACGACTCGTCCTCGACGAAGGCGATCGAGGCCTCGCTGTGATTCGCCAGGAACTCGATCTGCTCGGGCGCGAGCGTGTTGTAGACGCTGATGGCGGCGCCGCCCGCGTGGACGATGCCGAGGTCGGCGATGAGGTGCTCGGGCACATTGCGCGCGAGGATCAGGCCGAACTGGCCGCGACCGAAGCCACGCGCCTTCAGCGCGAGCGTCAGGTTCCGCACGCGCTCGCGATAGGCCGACCAGGTGAGCGAACGCCACGCCGTTCCGTCGAACCACCGCAGCGCGTCCTCGTCGGCATGCTGCTCGCACGTCTGCGCGAACATGCTGCACACGGTCTTGCCGGCGACGGCCTCATCGATCGCCGCAGCCGAAATCTGGTTCGTCTTCATGCTCTCTTCTCCATTGCGGCGGTCGTGATGACGATCGCGCCGTCGCGTCTCCAGCGTCCGGGGATGCGGACGCCGCCGAATGTTGCTTCGAAGCTGCCTTCCCCGACCGAGATCTCGACCTGCCGCGTGTCGACGCGAAGGCCGTGGCGCAAAACCTTGAGGGCGGTCTCCTTGGCCGACCAGATCAGCGTGACGAGGACGTCTTGGTCAGCCGGCAAGGCGCTGTGCACCGCGGCACGTTCGTCGGGGGTGAACCAGTCTTCGGCGAAGGCGGCGTCGCGCGGCTCGACGACCTCGAGGTCGCAGCCGGGATCCGCGCCGGCGGCGGTCGCGAGGGCGGCCGCGAACCCGCCGCGATGGCTGATCGACACCGCGACCGAGCTCCTGTGATCGCCTTCCCACACCTCGGGCGCGCCATCCGGGGCGGTAAGGACCTCCAGGCGGCTGACGTCGTGGCCGTCGAGCACCGCCACGGCTCGTCGCGCCGCCCAACGACCGGCTCGCCACTCTTCGCGCCGTCGCGGCACCGAAAAGCGCCGCATCGCTTCGCGCTCCCGGGCGCCGAGCCAGTCGTCGCCGGCGGGGACTTCACCGACCTCCACGACCGCGAACGCCCGTGCCTCAGCCATCTGCGGCTCCCGCGGCGGCGGGCTCGCGGAGCTCGCGCCTCATGCCCCGCTCGACGGCGTCGATCAGATAGGGCCGCAGCGATGACGCGGGGATGATGCGATGGATGGAGCCGACGCGCTCCGCACGCTGCACGTTGTGGATCGCGTCGAACTCGGCGGCGACCTCGCCGAGCTTCTCGGAGCGGACCTCGGGGGTGAGGGCGGCCAGCCTTGCGCGCAGCGAGCCTTTGTCCGGCGCGTCCGCGCTCGCGATCTGCTGCTCGAGCCCGGTCAGGCGCGCGTCCGAGCGGGTGCGCCGCTCTACCTCACCGCTGAACACGACGCCTGCCGCCGGAGCGCCCCCGATCACCGATGCGTACGAGCCTTCGATCGCCGCCACCTCGAGGTTCGCGTTGAGCCGGTTCGAGAACACGACGAACGCACCGCCGTGGTACCTCGACACAACGCAGAAGACGATCGGGCCCTTGAAGTTGACGACCGCGCGTCCGATCTCGGCACCGAATTCGAGCTGCAGGCTGCGCATCGACTCCGGCGAGCCGTCGAACCCCGACAGGTTCGCGAGCACGACGATGGGCCGGTTGTCACTGGCGGCGTTGATCGCGCGCGCCACCTTCTTGGAAGAGAGCGGAAACAGCGTGCCGGCCGTCCACTGCTGCGGACCGTCCGCGGGCACGACGCCGCGACGCGTCAGAGGCTTCGATTCGATGCCGATGAGGCAGACCGGCCGGCCGCCCAGGTGCGCGTCCCAGACGACCGTCGTCTCCGCGTCGCGCATCCCCAGCCAGCGCTCCAGGGGCGCGAGGTCTCGGTCGACGACGGCCCCCATCACGGTGCGGATGTCGAAGGCGTTTTTTCGCTCCAGGTTGCGGCCGGCCGAGAAGATGTCGCCGACGGTGTCGAAGTCGGCGCCGTCCGGGTACGGGAAGAGGCATACGTCGCGGTCGCGCGGGTCAGACGTCGCGGCGGGCCGCGGAAACCGCTCGCCCGGCATGCGGTAGGTGAGTTCGTAGTGATGGAGCAGCAGCCGGCACGCCGACAACAGGTCCGGCGCCCAGTACTGCGCCTGGCCGTTCGGTCCCATCACCCGCTCGTAGCCGCCGATGCCGAAGTTGTCGTCCGCGGATACGCCGCCGGAGTAATCGAGCGCCTGCTTCCCGGTGAGCACCATCGCTCCTTCGGGGGTCATGACCAGGATGCCGCGGGTGTGCATGAGCATCGTGGCTTCGGCATTCCAGTAAGGCTGCGCACCGACGTTGATGCCGTTCACGATGAGGTTGACCTCGCCGCCCGCCTGCGTGAACTCCACCAGGCGCCGCAGCACGGCGGCGATCCAGTCCATGTTCTCGGTTCCGCTCTCCATCGAGATCCGGGCTCCCGACGAGACGGCGAACCACTCGACCGGCACCTGCATCAACTGCGCCAGGTCGAGGGCGGCGACGATGCGGCGGCACTCGGGCTCGGCGAGCGCGCCGAGGCTGCGGCTCGGGTCGCCGAGGATGATCACCCTGCGCATGCCTTCGGGATGCTTGGCCGTGAAGTTGGAGACAACGCCGACCACGACGTTCGCCATGTTGCGGCCGGGCGACCGCGAGGTGGGGACGAGGTTGTCGCCGTCGAGGTCGTGCTCGACGAACTCTCCCTTCGGCATTCGGTTCGGGTCTCCGCCGTCGTGCGGGGCCAGCATCGTGACCAGCTCGTACGGGTAGACGAGCCCGCGGCGTGCGAGCTGCACCACCTTCTGGCGGTAGTCGCTGAGAGGCTGGATCGGCTGGTCGGCCGGCTTCTCGAAACTCTGCACGGTCACGCCGGCCGGCGTGGTGGTGAAGTGCAAAACCACCGGTTTGGCCTCGCCGGCGCCGTGCTCGCGGAGCCGGACCTGGACGACGGTCTTCTCCATGCCGAGCCCGGAGCTCGCCGCCGCGAGACGTTCGACGATTGGCTGCAGCTCGTCGAGCGCGAAAGGCGCCACCGGCCAGACGTAGAGCATCACGCGGTTGCCCTGGAGTCGTGCACCCGGTGCGCGGCTCGCCTGCTCGCGGCGGATCGCGGTCAACGCCTCCATGTACATGCGCTCGAGCGCCGGCAGCCTGGTCACCCGGCCGGTCGCGTCGGCCACAGGCGTGAGATCGCGCACTTCGGCGATGGCGAACAGCCGCTCGTCTTTGGGGTTGTCGTATGCCACCCCGTGGAAGACGTAGACGTCTTCGACGGACGCCAGGCGCTCGGTGCGGAAGTTCCGGAGGCGCCAGATCTGCAGGCGTTCGGCCATCTCCGGGTGCAGCCCGCGGAGGAAGCGATCCTCGACGAACCCGCCGCCGGCGGCGCGGACAAACGTGAAGTGCCGCGTGCTCGCCATGCCCAGTCCTCGACCGGGGCCGCTGACAGCAACCAGGACGCGTGCCGTACGCCGCGGGAGGTCCGCGGCATCGAGAACCGTGCGGATCGCGACTTCGGACGTGTCGCCGTCGCCAGGCTCGGCGGGGTCCCAGACATAGAGGTCGACCACCGGTGCGGCGGCTGCAGGCACCGCGGTCTCGAGCGCCGTCTTCAGGCACGACACCATCGCGGCAAGACCGTCGAGTGAGCCAAAGCCGCTCAGCACGCGCCGCGGCCTGCCGCCGTCGACGTAGGCTGCCTCGCCGAAGACGCGCCCCGAGCACGTGAACGGTGTGAAGCCGCGCAGCTCGTGGTTGCGGTAGTACCGCCGCGTGAGGACCTCCAGCATGAGGCGCTGGCTGCCGTCCGTCGCGCCCTGGGCGCGCTGGGTGAGCAGGTTCTGCATGGGCTGGGGGCACGCGACGAGCTCGGTCATGAGGCTCGCCCGCTCCGCCTGGACCGGGTTCATCTCGAGACGGTCGAGATGGCGCTGCATGGATGAGTAGACGCGCGCGCGAGCGGCCTCGAACACCGGCTGCTGGAAGCGGCGGAACCGGACCTCGTACGCGATATCGGCGACGCCGGCGAAACGCCCGTCGGTGACGGCGATCAGGCGCTCGAGCAGCGGCTCGAGCTCGCGGTCCTCGTCCGATTCGGTCGCCGGCGCGTGCATCAGCCGCTCGAGGATGGCCAGTATCGCGGGCACGTGGCTGTCGGCGTCGCGCTGTGACCTGAACAGTGCGCACACGCTCTCCTCGAGGTCGGGAGTTCGCTTGAGGGTCTCGACGCCGTAGTGCCTCAGGGCCGCACGAAGGTTGGCGATGAATTCCGCAGGAAGGCCGCGGCCTTCGGCGTCAAGCGAGCGGAGGTAGGCCAGTAGGTGCTCGCGCCCTCCGTGCGCCTCTTCGCCGGCGGCGTCGACGAGCTCACGTTTGCCCTGCGACAGAGAAACGATGTCGGCGAATATGCCGACGATCTCGTTCTCGACCCGGCGCAAACGCGACGAATCGGCCGCAGCGTGCCGCCACCGCCTCTCGTGCTCGGCCGCGAAGTCCGCGACCTCCCCGGTGGCGGCGTCGAAGCCCTTCACAACCTCGCGCATCAGAGCGAGGCTGCGCATGCAGGCCGTGCTCGCGTCGGCGTCCGCGGCACGATCCAGCGCTGTGAGCGACACGCGCGCGGTCTCATCGGCTTTCGGCTCGTCACTCGCCTCGATCTGGACAAGGGGTGCGCTCGCTTCGACCTGGACGTTAGGCCCGGTGAATACGCGCGTGACCGTGCCTTCGACGGGAGCGACGACCTCGGTGATCGTCTTCATCGCCTCCAGCACTGCGACCTGAGCGCCCGCGACGACGTGCTGGCCGGGCTGGACGGCGATTGAGACGACGACGGCGGGTGAGGGCGCGCGCACGATCGAACCGTCGCAGCGCGAAATGCGCCACGGTGCGCCGTCGACTTCGACGATGTAGGCGTCGGGCCGGTGCTGGAGCCTGACGCGATGGCGCCGGCCGGCGACAGTGATGCGACGCTCGAAACGGCTCATCGTCTCGGTTCCGACTTCCACATCGCACCCCTCACCGGCGACGCGGAAGAGGTTTGACGCCTCGCGGTAGACCGCGAAGCGGTATCCGGCGCCGCGGTGGCGGAGGTCAATGGTCTTGCCGCCCGCATGGCCCACCTCGGGCCGCCCGCGGCCCGCCGAGGCCAGGAAGTGGTCGAGGTCGAACTTCGTCGCTTCGGCGTACGCCTCCACCGCCGCCACAACGAGAGCGACATCAGCCCCGCGGTCGCCCGCAGGCGTGAAGTCGGTGCGCCCGAGCCAGCCGACGTCGACCGCGCCGGCGCGGAGCTCCGGATGCTGCAGCACGCGAAGGAGGAAGGCGCGATTGGTGGTGCCGTTCCGGATCACGACCTCGGTCTCCTCGACGGCGCGCGCAAGCCTGGCGAGCGCCTGCTCACGGTCGGTTCCCCACGCGATCAGCCTCGCGATCATCGAGTCGAACTCGGGAGGTATCGAGTCGCCTTCGGCGACGCCGGCGTCGACCCGGATGCCCGGTCCACCGGGCATGCGCATGGACTCGATCACACCGGGGGCGGGCGCGAAGCCTCGGTCTGGATCCTCGGCGCATAGCCGGACCTCGATCGCGTGCCCGCGGGCCGCGGGCGGCTCTTCCGCGAGCTCGCCTCCGGCGGCGACGTGCAGCTGCAGGCGGACGAGATCGGCACCGGTGACCATCTCGGTCACGCCGTGCTCGACCTGCAGCCTGGTGTTGACCTCCATGAAACAGAGGCGCCCGCTGCGCGGGTCGAGCAGGAACTCGACGGTTCCTACGCCGCGGTAGCCCGCGGCGGCACAAAGACGCAGGGCCGCGCCGCGCGCCTCCTTCTCCTGCGCGGGGGAGAGGCCCGGGCACGCGGACTCCTCGAGGATCTTCTGGAAGCGGCGTTGAACCGAGCACTCGCGCACGCCCAGCGTCCATCCGTGGCCGAACGCGTCGCAGATCACCTGCACCTCCACGTGCCGGGCGGCGGGCACCACCCCCTCGAGGAAGACAGAGGAGTCGCCGAAGGCGATCTCGGCTTCGGCCTGGGCCGCCTCCAGCGCGGCGCCGAGCTGGTCTGCCGTCTCCACCAGCCGGACGCCGCGACCGCCACCGCCCGCGCTCGCCTTGACCATGAGCGGGAAGCCGATCCGGCGCGCGTGCGCCATCGCGTCCGCGACCTCGTGTACGCGTCCCTCGCTCCACGGCCCAAGCGGCACGCCGGCCGCCTCCGCCAGGAGCTTCGCCGAGATCTTGTCGCCGAGCGCCCGCATCGACGCCGCCGGCGGGCCCATGAAGACGAGCCCCAGTCGCTCGCACAGCTCCGCGAACCGGGGGTCCTCCGCGACGAATCCCCAACCGACCCATGCCGCGTCAGCACGCGACTCGACGAGCGCGGCCTCCAGGCGTGCGTAGTCGACGTACCCGCTGCGCCGCTTGCCCGCCGGATCGATTGACACGGCCGGACCGAGGCAGACGGCTTCGTCCGCCTCGCGCACGAACAGCGCAGTCGCGTCGGGGTCGGTGTAGAGCGCGATGGTCGTGTAGGACGGGCCCGTGGACCTCGCGATCTCGCGCACCGCTCGGATGAGGCGCATGGCCGGATCGCCCCGGTTGACGATCGCGATACGCGAGAACCGCGTAGCGCATGTCATGGCGCGACGGCGGTGAGCGAGCGGAAGGGCTCGAGGAGCGCGCCGTCGACCTCGAGCGGAACCTCGACCGTCTCGTAGCCGCTCACCTCGACCACCACGCGGCCGTCGGCGCCGGCGACGAACGCTTCAAAGCCTCCGGCGGCGGCCGGCTCCGTCACCGCGACGAGACCGCCGCTCACGTCGCCTGCGGCGTGGAGAGCGATCCTGCGCACGCGCGCGGGCAGCGCTAGCCTGCCGCTCGTGCCGAGCTCGATCACGCCGGCCGTCTGGAAGCAGAGCTCGACGAGGCGGGGCTCGGTCAGCAAACGGGCGCCGGCCGGCGACTGCAGAGGCGGATGTTCCGAGACCAGGCGGCCGACCGTGCGCGATCCGTCCTTCCACACGGCTTCGAGCACCTGGAACGCCGGGCCGTGAAAGTAGACCTTGCGAATGTCGGCCGCGGCGAGCGTGGCGCCCGCCGGCGATGGGGGTACGCCGCGGCCTGGCGGGGGCGCCAGGGCTTTGACCAGCCTGACGTCGGCGGTGAAGTGTGTCGTGACCTGCGGCTCTTCGCGGGCGGTCAGCTCGCGCGCGCCGATTAGGCGACAGTGCGCGACGATGTCCTCGCCGGCCTCCTCGAAGCGCACGCGCAGCTGGAGCGTACGCGGCTGGTCGCGGTAGAACTTGAACGGGGCGATGAACTCCACATTCTCGATCGCTCCCACGAGGCGCCCGGGTAGCCAGACGGCCGCGGTCTCGGCCATCAGCTCGATACCCATCACGCCCGGCAGCACCGCCGTGCCGTCGATTCGGTGGTGGTCGAGAAATGGCTGCTCGCGTGGGTCGAAGGTCGACTGGACGCAAAGCTCGCCCGCCTCGGTCATACCCGTGATCCGATGCACGAGAGGTGCGCGTGCCCGCCAGGCATTGCCCTCACCAGCCACGGGGGTGGGCGTCGTGGAAAGGAGCGCGCCCAGCCGTCCCGCGACGACGACCTCACCAGAGGCGTCCCCGAGGATCTCGCGGCGGACCGTCGCGACGCCAGCCTCGGGCGGAAGCAGCTCGATGCCGGCGGCCTCCATCAGGCGCGGGATCGACCCGCGGGTCGCCATGCCGATGCCCGCCCAGGCGGTCCAGTCGATCGCGACAGCGTGCGTGTCCGGGCGTGTCACGCGCAGGTTCGAGATCGACTTGCACAGCAGGTCGTTGGCCGCGCTGTAGTCGGTCTGACCGGCGTTGCCAAACCGCCCGGCCACCGAGCTGAACGCGATCACCGCCCCCAGGCGCAGCGGGCCGGCCGCCTTCATCACGTTGAACCAGCCGTCCGCCTTCACCCCGAACACCCGCGCGAACTCCTCCGGTTCCTTGTCCGCGACCAGGCGGCTGATCTCGATCCCCGCGGCGTGGATCAGGACGTCGATGCGGCCATGGCGGGCGCCGATCTCGCCGACGACCGCGGCGACCGCGACTGGGTCGGTGATATCGGCGACGTGGTAGAAGCTCTGGCCGCCCGCCGTGCGGACCGCCTCGATCGCTCGGAGCGCCTCGTGCGACCGCTCGATTCCGGCCAGTCGCTTGTCGACCATCGCCGGCGTCGGCTTTTCGCCGGCGGCGCGCATGCGGCCCGCGAGGTCCGCCTTCAACGCGTCCCGGTCGGCCGCGAAGCGTGCAACATCCGGGTCGGCCGGGTCCGGCTCCGGAGTGAGGTCGAGCAGGTGGAAGACGCCACCGCCGCATGCGGCCGCAAGGTCGGCGACGATCGCGGACACGATGCTGCCGGCGGCGCCGGTGACGAGGAAGACGGTTTCGCTGCTCAGCTTCAACGACGAGCGGCCCGCCGGCCGTTCCTCGAGACCCACCGTCCACCGCTCGCCGCCGCTGCGGCCGATCTCGACTGTCGCCGGATCTACCAGCGTCTCCTCGACCAGCTGCCGCGCGATCTCACCCGGGTCGGTGGCGGGCGCGAAATCGACGACCTTCACGAGCGCGTCCGGACGCTCGCGGCGGAGCGCCTTCACATACCCCGCCACAGAGCCGCCCATAGGGGCGATCGCCGGCCGCGGACCGTAACCGTGCCGGCCGCCGAGCGGCGTGGCGGCGATGAGGAACGATTCCCTCGCCGCAGGTGCCTTGTCCAGGGCGCGCACGGCCGTGTGCAGCAGGCCGACTCGCCGCCGCAGCAGTTCCTTCCATGCGACGAGGTCGAGCTCGGCGAGCGCAGGTTCGACGTCGAGCGCCGGCAGCCAGTACATGCCCGTGACCGCGCCCGCCGCCGTCCACGCTTCGATCTGCTTCTCGAGCTCAGCGGCCGGCGGGAATCCGTCGATCACGAGCGGGGTGGCTCCACGCGCCTCGAGCAGCGCGCGCAGCTGTGCGCCTGTGCCGCCCTCTCCGGCCATGACGACGACTCGCGTCCCTTCGCCGAGCGCGACGAGGGTCGGTGCGCAAACGTCGGCCGGGGGCGCGAGAACGGGTACGGGCACCCGGCGCGGGAAGGCGTCGGCGGCCGAGGCTGGCGCGGTGCGCCCAATCATCGCTGTCGATACGGCGTCGACTGGAGCGGGCGCCGTCGCCGAGGCGCCGTCGACATGCCGGTGGACGAAGCCGATGACGTGGGCGAGAGTCGGGAACTCGCGCAGCTGCAGCTTCTCGTCGCGCTCGAAGTCATACGTCTGACGCAGGGTGGAGAAGAGCTCCGCCTGCTTGACCGTGTCGATGCCGAGGTCGGCTTCAAGGTCGAGGTCGAGGCCGAGCATGTCGACCGGGTAGCCCGTCTTCTCGGCCACGAGCTCCAGCACCTTGTCGGCGATCGCGTCGCGCACCGCCGGCACCACCGCGGCAGGCGGCGAGGCCGCGGCGCCATCTTCCACGTTGGGGGCCGGCGCCGAGGCCGCGACCGATGGCTTGGGCTCCGGCGCCGAGGCGCCGGCGACATGCCGGTGGACGAAGCCGATGACGTGGGCGAGGGTCGGAAACTCGCGCAGCTGCAGCTTCTCGTCGCGCTCGAAGCCGTAGGTCTGGCGCAGGGTGGTGAAGAGCTCCGCCTGCTTGACCGTGTCGATGCCGAGGTCGGCCTCGAGATCGAGGTCGAGGCCGAGCATGTCGACCGGGTAGCCGGTCTTCGCGGCCACCAGCGCGAGCACCTTGTCGGCGATCGGATCACGCACCACCGGCACCACCGCGGCAGGCGGCGCGGCCGGGGCCGGGGAGCCGTTCTCCGGATTGGGCGCCGGCGCCGAGACACCGTCGACATGCCGGTGGACGAAGCCGATGACGTGGGCGAGGGTCGGAAACTCGCGCAGCTGCAGCTTCTCGTCGCGCTCGAAGCCGTAGGTCTGGCGCAGGGTGGAGAAGAGCTCCGCCTGCTTGACCGTGTCGATGCCGAGGTCGGCTTCGAGGTCGAGGTCGAGGCCGAGCATGTCGACCGGGTAGCCCGTCTTCTCCGCCACCAGCGCGAGCACCTTGTCCGCGATCGGATCACGCACCGCCGGCGCGGCGACCGCTTGTGGCGGCTGCGGAGCCGGGACCGGCAGGGGCTGCTCCTCCTCCCGCGGAGGCGTCGCCACGACTCGCGGCACGTCGCTGATCCGCAGAGTGCGCGACACGACCTCGAGCTCCGGGTCCGGCCGGCCGGCGATGCGCTGCAGCCACGCCTGCCAGCGCGTCCTGTCGAAGATCCTGTACCCGTAACCGAGCTCGTCCGGCGAGCGGCGTTGACCGCCAGGCGGTGGCACCCGGCGCAGCAGGGCGAGGCTGATCTGCGACCCGAACCCGGCCGCGAGCCGAAGCGCGTATTCGGGCGCGTAGCTTCCGCCGCGCGAAAGGTTCAGGCTACCGAGCTCGGGGTCCTGCTCCTTGAAGTTCGGAACCGGCGGCACGATGCCCGTCTCGAGGGACTTGACGGCGACGACGTCCTCGATGCCCACGCCCATCGCATGACCGGTGAACCCCTTCGTGTTGGCGACCACGATCTGGCTCGCCCGCTCGCCGAAAACGGCCCGGAGGGAGTCGACCTCCGCGGCGGCGCTGCCTCCGCGGGCCGGCGTGTAGGTCTCGTGCGACACGAACACGGTCATCGGCGCGATCTCGGCGCGCGCGATGCCGGATTCCCGCTCCGCTTCCGCGACGAGCGACTCCATCACCTGCGAGATGTGTCGAGGATCGAGCCGCGTGCCGTGGAACGCGCTGTTTGCGCTGGCGGTGGCGAGGACCTCGCAGATGGGCGTCAACCCGCGCTCGCGCGCCGCCGAGGCAGACTCGATGACGATCGCGGCGGCCCCCATGCCGATCACCATGCCGTGGCGCCGGCGGTCGAACGGGATCGCGGCGTTCTCGACGACGTCGTCCGTCGCCGCCGCGCCGCTGGCGAGGAAGCCCGCGCCGACCCACTCCATCAGGGAGTCGGAGGTGGGGTCGTCACCGGCGACGACCAGGACGCGGCGGCACCGGCCGGCGCGAATCCAGTCCTGCGCGAGGCCGACCGCCTGCGTCGTGCTCGCGCACGCGGCGTTGATCTGCGTGTTCGGGCCGCGCGCGCCGATGTACTGCGCGAACTGCGAGTGACCCATCGAGAGCACGCGGAACAGGAAGCGGCGATCGAAGACGTACGGCTCGCGCGCGATGGCGCGCCGCAGATCACCGATCTCGCGGTCGAGCTCGGCCGCCGCGCCGCCGTCGTGCTCGGGCACACGCTCGCGAATGCGCTCAAGCGACGCCAGCCGCGAATCGCGTGCCTTCGCCCGTTCGTACGCGGTGATCGTCTTCGCCATCTGGTCGAGCCCGGGCATCGCCGACGCGAAGATCACGCCGGTGTCGTCGCGCATGGCGTCGCCCAGCGCCCAGCGCTCGGGCAGATGCGTGCCCGAGGTGGTCGGCCGATAGTGCATCGCCAGCGGGATGCCCGCGTCGCGCAGCGCGTCGAGACCCGCACCCATGGCGAGCTGGGTCGTCCGGTCGAGCGCCTCGACCAGGTCCTCCGGCACGCCGAAGTCCGAGGTCAGGTCGAGCTTGCCAGCACGGCCGGCAAGCCGGATCACCCCGTCGGGGTCGTCGATCGTCTCGAACGTGGGGTCGCCTCCCTCGCGCTTGACGAGCCGCGTGATGTGCTTGTCGAGCATCGCGTTGCGGAGCCGGGTCGGAATGACGTCGATAAACTGCTCGCCGGCAAGAATGCGGGCGAGGTTGAGATCGTCGAAGACTCGATCGGTGCCGGGCAGCCCGAGCGCGGCGCCGGTGATCACGACGGGCTCCCGGACGCGCGTCTCGGCGGCGCTCTCGGGCTCCGACGCGGCCTGCTCCGCCGTCGTGGCGCCTAGGCCCGCCGCATAGAGACCGCACAGCGCCTGATTGAACGACTCGATCTCGCCGGTCTTCGGGTGGTTGGTGAAGAGCGTGACCACGTCGTCATGCCCCCCGAGGACGTCGTCGGCGAAGACCTGGAGTGCGCGCTTCGGTCCGACCTCGACGAACACGCGCGCGCCCGCCTCGTACAGCGTGCGCAGGCCGGCGACGAACTGCACGGGCTCGGCGACCTGCCGGCCGAGAAGCTCGAGCATCTGCGGCACCGCACCGTGGCCGCTCGGATAGAACGCGCCGGTCACGTTGGAGACGATGGGAAGGCGCGGAGGCATGAGCTCGAGGCGGACCAGCGCCTGCTTCAGCGGCTCGCTGACCGGCGCGACGATCGCGGTGTGGAAGGCGTGGCTGACCGGCAGCTCGACAACCTGGTGACCGGCCGCGCTCAGGGCCGCCATCGCCAGGCGCACCGGCTCGCTCGGCCCGCCGATCACGGCCTGAGTCGAGCTGTTGACGTTGGCGATGACGACGCCCTCACCCGCGGCCGCGACCGCGCCGGCGATCTCGGCCAGCGGCGCCATCACCGCCGCCATCACGCCGCGGTCAGCGACACTCAGCTGGCTCATCTCGCGGCCGCGCGCGCTTACCGCCTCGAGGGTGTGCGCAAACGTCAGGCTCCCGGCGGCCATGAGGGCGCCGTACTCGCCCAGGCTGTGGCCCATGACCATATCGGCTTTGACCCCGTAGGCCTCCAGGAGGCGCGTGAGCGCAAGGTCGACCGTCATGACCGCCGGCTGGGTGATCTCGGTCTCACGCAACGCGGCCTCCGCCGTCGCCATCTCCGCGGGGGCGACGAAGATCACGTCGCTGAGCGCTCGACCGAGCAGGGGCTGCATGATCCGGTCCGCCTCCGCGAACGTGTCGCGCACGATGGGCTCGGTCGCGCGAAGGGTGCACAGCATGTTGGCGTACTGCGAGCCCTGGCCGGTGTAGAGGAATGCCACCTTCGCCGGAGCGCCGGCGCCGCGGAATATGCCGCGTGCCCGCAGCGCTTTCCAGGCGGCTGCCGCCTGAGGCGAGGGCTCGGCGGCAAGCGCGCGGCGCGCAAGCGCGGCTTTCTCCGCCAGCTCGGCGGCCGAGCCGAAGTCGATGGCGACCCGTTCCCGCGCGCCGAGGTCGGCCGCCGCGGGCGCCTGGCGCGGAGGCACCGTGCCCGCGCGTGCTTCGCCCTCAAGCGCCTCGAGCCGCGACGCCAGGTCCCGCGGTGTCGTCGCGCCAAGCACCGCCGCGCCGCGAAGCGGCGCCTTCGCAAACTCCGCCGTCACCGCGACCGAGCGCTTGCCGTCAAGCGCGCCGGGCAGATACTCGTCGAGGATGGCGTGGAAGTTCGTGCCGCCGAATCCAAACGCGCTCACGCCGGCGCGTCGCACTCCGCCTTTCGGACGCGCCCACTCCTCGAGCTTCGTGACCACGCGCAGCGACGAGTGCGCGAAGTCGAGGTCGGGGTTCGGCCGCTCGCAGTGGAGCGTGGGAGGGATGACCCCGTGGTGGAGCGCGAGGACGGTCTTGAGCAGGCCAGCCGCGCCGGCCGCCGCCTTGAGGTGGCCGAAGTTGGACTTCACGGAGCCCAGGCCGATCGAACCGGTCCCTGCCCCGGCCTCGCGGAGGACCGTCGAAAGCGCCTCGAACTCGACCGCGTCCCCGACCCTCGTCGAGGTGCCGTGGCCCTCGATCAACGTCGCGGAGGCGGGTGACAGGCCGGCCGTCTGCCACGCGCGCTCGACCGCCAGCCTCTGGCCGGCGGGGTTCGGCGCCGTGATCCCCTTGCCCTTGCCGTCGCTCGAGCCGCCGAGCCCGCGCACGACCGCGTAGATCAGGTCGCCGTCACGCTCGGCGTCGGCCAGGCGCTTGAGCAGGAAGAACGCCCCGCCCTCGCCCATGACGAAGCCGTCAGCGCCTTCGCCGTACGGCCGCGTGCCCGTCGCCGACAGGGCCCCGATCTTGCAGAACTTGACGAACGCCGTCGCGTTCATCGTCCGGTCGATGCCGCCCGTCACCACCGCGTCGCAGTGGCCGTCCATCAGCTCGCCGACGGCGGCGTTCATCGCCGCGAGCGCCGAGGCGCACGCCGCGTCACATACGTAATTGGGACCGTGCATGTCGAAGAGGTTGGCGACGCGACCGGCGATCACGTTCGCGAGCTCGCCGGGCATCGTGTCCTCGGTGATGACCGGATGGCTGGCGGCGACCGCGGTGCGTGCCTCCGCCAGGATGGCGGTGCGCGTCGCCTGCGGCAGCGCAGCGAACGTCGCCGCGTGTTCGAGGTCGCGCTCGAAGTTCGGGACGGCTATCCGCTCCATCGTCTGCCACTGCTTCTCGCCGGCGAGCGCGTTGCCGACGATGACGCCCGTGCGCTCGAGGTTCAGCGGACGCGCCGGCCAGCCATAGTCGGCGAGCGTTGCGCGCGCGAGGTTGACCGACCACTTCTGGATCTCGTCCATCGCGTCGGCCGTGCGGGGAGGGATGGGCAGGCGCCAGCCGATCGGGTCCCACTCCCAGTCGCGCACCCAGCCGCCGATCTTCGAGTACGTCTTGTCCGGGACCGCCGGATCGGGGTCGTAGTAGAACGCGGGATCCCAGCGATCGGGGTCGACGTCCGTGATCGAATAGCGGCCTTCGACAAGGTTCTGCCAGAAGGTCTTTGCGTCGGGCGCGTCGGGGAGGATGGCGCTGACGCCGACCACCGCGACCGCGATCCCTGGGCGGTCCATCACACTCTGCCTCCGACAAGGACGCCGGCCGGCTCCGCGCGATCGGCGCGCGACCCTGCGTCTCTGCCGTAAAGGGCGTCGGCGACCGCATCCATATCGGCGAGGAGGCCCGCCTGCGCGGCGTGAATCTCGTCGGTCAGCCCGGCAGCCCCGGTCCAGCGCACGCCTTCCTCGGCGACGTGCAGCGCCGTCTCTCGCGCGTGGACGCGTGCCACCGCCGCGAGCGCGCCTCCCCGCAAACGCATCGCGGATCGCGGATCGGACGCGGCCGTCGCCGCGCGCCGGACGAGGCTCCCGCACGCCTCGGCGCGCGCGATGATCTCGCCGAGCCGGAGAAGGACATGCTGGCTGCGCGTCAGCCTGTCGACCCGGCACCGCTCGATCACGTCTGCGAGGGCGTGGAACGCGAGAGCCGCGATGCCGGCGCCGGACGCCGCATCGTCGGCGGCGATGGCGGCGAGCGAGCGCGCCTGCTCGCGGTAGTGCTCGCCACGCGTCTTCAGGTGGAGCTGCCACCGGTCGCGCGCGACGGTCATCTCCATGATCTCGGAGGTGCCCTCGTAGATCGTTGTGATGCGGACGTCGCGGCGCAGCTTCTCGACCATGTACTCGCGCACGTAGCCGTAGCCGCCGAGCGCCTGCAGCGCCGCATCGGCGGCGCCGTTCGCCGCCTCCGTGGACACGAGCTTGGCGATGGCACCCTCGGTGACGAGACTGCCCTCGCCCGCGTCGAGCCGTGCCGCCGTCTCCTCGACGAATGCCCGTGCGGCCTCGAGGCGGACGGCGTGGGGAACGATCAGCTTGTGGGTGTAGCCCTGCTTCTCAGCCAGAGGGCCCCCGGAGACGTTGCGGTCGCGCGAGTAACGGATCGCCCGGTCGAGGGCGTTCCAGCCCGCACCGAGCGCAAACGCGGCGACCATCAGTCGCGTGTAGCCGAACACCGCCTGGGCCTGCTGCAGCCCCTGCCCCTCGACCCCTCCGACGAGGCGGTCGGCGCCGACCTCGACGCCGTCGAGGAACACCGCCGCGGTGTTGCTGGCGCGGATGCCGTGCTTGTCCTCGCGCTTACCGTGCGTCAGGCCGGGCGCACCGCTTTCGACGATGAACCAGCTCGGCCCGCCGGGCGCGAGCGCGAGAACGGAGTACACGTCGGCGACGCCGCCGTTGCTGATCCACTGCTTGCGGCCGTCGATCCGGTAGCGACCGCCTCCGACCGGCGTGGCGACGGTGCGCAGCGCGGCGAGGTCGCTGCCCGCCTCGGGCTCGGTCGCGGCGTACGCCACGAGCAGGCCTTCCTCGGCGATTCGGCGTAGCCAGCGTTCGCGCTGCTCGGGCGTGCCGCCGACGCGGATGGGATCGCTGCCGAGCGAGGTGGCCAGCACGCCGGTCGCGACGCCGAGGTCGACGGCCGCCATCGCCTCGCAGACCCGGTACACGTCGAACGCGCCGGCGCCGGCGCCGCCGAACTCGGCGGGAACGAACAGGACCTGCAGTCCCAGCTCGCCTCCACACATCGCCCGGACGACGTCGACCGGCATCTCGTCCGCCGCGTCGAAGCCAAGCAGCGAAGCGTCGGTCAGGCGACGTGCCGCGAACTCTCGTACCGAATCGAGCGTCGCGTCCAGAACGTCAGCATCGAGACCTGTGTATCCCATCCCTGCACCGCAACCAAGACCGATGCGGTCAGGCCAATCGTCCGTCCTGAGACAATGACGCGAGAGGGCCGAACGCCCTCACCTCGCGGGGCCGTCCTCCAGGTTCCCGGGGGCTGTTCCGAGCCCTCCCCGGTAGCCCGCCTGGAGAAGCTCGACGATCTCGCGCAGGAGCGGCATCCGCGGATTGGTGCGGATGCTCGGGTCCGCGAACGCGTGCCGCGCGAGGTCGGGCAGCGCAGCGAGGAACGCGGCCTCGTCGACGCCCGCCTCCGCGAGGGTCCTCGGCATGCCTACCGTGCGCAGCAGCTCCTCGACGCGGGCCAGCAGCCTCGTCCGCCGTATCTCCTCGCTCGCCCCGCCGAAGAGCACCCAGCCGAGCATCGCGTACTTGTCGGGGGCAACGTATGCCCGATAACCCGGCGCCGGCATGAACTTCGACGGCAGCGCTGAGTTGTAGCGGATGACGTGCGGCAGGAAGATCGCGTTCGCCCGGCCGTGCGGGATCTTGAAGCGCGCCCCGACGGCGTGCGCGAGCGCGTGGTTGACGCCGAGGAACGCGTTCGAGAAGGCGAGCCCCGCGATCGTAGCCGCGTTCGACATCGCGGTCCGAGCCTCGAGGTCGGATCCGTCGCGGTAGGCGCGGGGCAGCGCGTCGAAGATCAATCGCGCCGCCTGGACGCAGTAGGCGTCGGTGAAGGGTGACGCGAAGATCGAGACCGCCGCCTCGATGGCGTGCGTGAGTGCGTCGATGCCGGTGTCCGCCGTGATCGCGGGCGGCAGGCTCAGCGTGAGCTCCGGGTCGACGATCGCGACGTCGGGCACGAGCGAGTAATCGACCAGCGTGACCTTGTGGTCGCCGACGGTGATCACCGCGGCCGGCGAGACCTCGGAGCCGGTCCCGGCGGTGGTCGGGATCGCGACCAGCTTGACGCGGTGCGCGACCTCCGGGTAGCGGGCCACACGCTTGCGCGCGTCGAGGAACGGAAGCGAGAGCTCGCGTATGGTCAGCTCGGGATGCTCGTAGAACAACCGCATCGCCTTCGCCGCATCCAGGACCGAGCCACCTCCGAGCGCCACAATGAGGTCGGGCTGAGTGCGCTGGAGCACGTCGACACCCGCTTTGACGATGTCCTCGCCGGGTTCCGGCACGACGCCCGCGAAGACGCGCACCACCGCGTCGCCGAGATGCACGCGCACGCGTTCAGGCACTCCGCGCGACTCGGAGTTCGCGTCGGTCACGATCACCGCCTGCCGGGTCTTCATCTCGGACAGCTGCTCGAGCGCGCCGGCGTTGAAGTACGTGTCGGACGGAACGCGGAACCACTGCGCCGGCACGCGCCGCTGCGACACGGTCTTGATGTTCAGGAGGTTGCGGTAGTTGACGTTGTCGGTGGTCGAGGAGCCGCCCCACGTGCCGCAGCCGAGCGAGAACGTCGGCGTGAGTGAGTTGTACACGCCGCCCAGCGCGCCGACTGCCGTCGGCGAGTTGACGAGGATGCGGCCCGTCCGCACCGATTCGGAGTAGCGGCGGATGACGTCTTCGTCGGTCGCGTAGACCGCGGACGTGTGGCCCAGGCCGCCGTGCTCGGTGACGAGCATGCAGATGCGGATCGCCGTCTCCACGTCCTTGGCCTTGACCAGCCCGAGGACGGGCATGAGCTTTTCCCTCAGAAGAGGGTGCCGCTCCAGGCGCTCGAGGTCGGCGGGCAGCGGCGCCAGCAGGACCTTGACGTGGGGCGCAACCGTGATGCCCGCCCGCTGACCGAGGACCTCCGCCGACTGGCCAAGGGCCATGAGGTTGACGCCATCGTCGCATCCGAACGCGAAGCCGGCGAGGCGGTCGACCTCCTCACGCTTGAGGACCTGGGCGCCCATCTTCTCGAACTCGGCGACGACCTCGTCGTAGATCGCCTCGTCGACGACGCACGTCTGCTCGGCGGGGCAGATCACCGAGTCGTCGAAGGTCTTGGAGATCAACATGTCGACGACGGCGCCTCGAATGTCGGCGCTGCGGTGCAGGTACACGGGCGCGTTGCCCGGGCCGACGCACAACGTCGGCTTGCCGGACGCGTTGGCGAGCTGCACGATCTTCGGGCCGCCTGTGGCCCACACGAAATCGATGCCGGGATGGCGGAACAGGTAGTGCGTCGCGTCGTGGGCGGCGTCCGGCACGACCTGGAGCGCCCCGGCCGGCAGCCCGGCGCGCTCCCCGGCCTCGCGCAGGATCTCAACCGACCTTTCCGCACACCGCACCGCGTACGGGGACGGCCGGAAGATGATCGCGTTGCGCGTCTTTGCTGCGACGATCGACTTGAACAGGACGGTCGAGGTCGGATTCGTGATCGGCGTGACCGCGAGGACGACGCCCACCGGCTCGGCGACGAGCTTGATCTGGCGTGCCGGGTCCTCCTCGATCACGCCGACCGTCTTCTTGTCCTTCAGGTAGTCGTACAGGAACTCGGTGGCCACGTAGTTCTTGACCACCTTGTCCTCGAAGACGCCGAAGGCGGTCTCCTCGACGGCGAGGGAGGCGAGGTCGATGGCGGCCTCGAGACCGGCCACCACCATCGCTGAGACGATCGCGTCCACCTGCGCCTGGTCGAGCCTGCGCATGACCGCCGCGGCGCTTCGAGCCCGGTCGACTATCCGGTCGAGCTCGAGCTTGCGCTCTCCG
>CAYWTI010000207.1:0-1999 GCA_964461175.1 uncultured Actinomycetes bacterium
CTGGTCGTCATCGCCGCGGTCGTGGTCGGCGCGATCAACGCGCACCCGGCGCCCGCCGGGCACGGTGACGGGCTCGGGGTCGCGGCCGCTCTGGTCGTGTTCGCGGTCTCGCTTGCGCTCGCGGTGAGTGGGAGCTTCCTCGAACGCAGCCTGGCAGTGCAGACGAGCGTGATCGCGGCGATGGGCGCGGCCGGAGTGGCGCTTGTCGCGCTGCAACCACGCGGGGCGGCCGCGCTTGCCGGCGGCGCCGCGGTGTGGATGGCGATCGCGCGGCTGCCGTTGCCGCTCGGGTTCTCGGTAGGGGGTGCGGTGACGGTCGGGCTCGGTCTCGCCGCGGTGCTCGCCGGCAGCTCGGCCGCGGCAGTCGTCGCCGGGACGCTGTTGTGCGTGCTGCTCGGGTTGGTCGCCTACTTCATCAAACAGGCGCGTGTGAGCCAGGACACGACCGAACTGTTGCTCGCCCAGCTCGAGGATGCACGGGAGGAGCAGCTGCGTGCGGCGGCAGTCATGGAGCGCGGCCGGATCGCGGGCGAGCTGCACGACGTGCTCGCCCACTCTCTCTCCGGGGCGGCGATCCAGCTGCAGGGTGCGCGCAAGCTCGCCGAGCGCGAGCAGGCGAGCCCGCAGGTGCGTGCGGCGATCGACCGCGCCGGCGAGCTGGTTCGCGACGGGCTCGCCAGTGCCCGGAAGGCGGTCGGCGCGCTCCGCGGCGAGGAACTCCCGAGCGTTGCGCAGCTCGAGTCGCTCGTGGCGACATTCAGGAACGACATGCACGCGGACGTGACGTTGCAGGTCGAGGGCACTGCACGGCCGCTCCCCGCGGACGCAAGCCTTGCGCTCTACCGTGGCGCCCAGGAGGCGCTCACCAACGTCGTCCGCTACGCGCCCGGAGCGACCGCCACCGTTGTACTGCGCTACGACAGTGGACACACGACGCTGAGCGTCGAGGACCGGCTGGCCGGGCCGAAGCCAGACGCCGCCGGCCTGGTCGGCGTCGGCGGCGGGAACGGTCTCATCGGCATGCGCGAGCGGCTGGAGCAGGCCGGTGGAACCATGCAGGCGGGCCCCACCAACACGGGCTGGCGGGTCGAGCTGGACGTTCCGGCGTGATCCGCGTCGTCATCGCCGACGACCAGCGCGTCGTCCGCGACGGACTGGCGATGCTCATCGGCCTGATCGAGGACATCGAGGTGGTCGGCACCGCCTGCGACGGCGCCGAGGCCGTCGACCTCGCACGCGACACCGGCGCCGACGTGGTGCTGATGGACTTGCGCATGCCCGAGATGGAGGGCGCCGAGGCGACCCGCCGCATCCGCTCCTCTCTCCCCGAGACGCAGATACTCGTACTCACGACGTATGCGGACGACGGGTCGCTGTTCCCGGCACTCCAAGCCGGCGCCCGCGGATACCTCACGAAAGACGCCAGCGCCGACGAGATCGAGACGGCGATCCGCGCCCTCGCGGCCGGACGCACTCACCTCGACCCGGCAATCCAACAACGCCTCATCGCCGCCGTCATTGACGCCGCCCCCGACAACCGGCCACCGCCCGATGACCTCACCTCACGGGAGGTCGAAGTCCTCAAGCTCATCGCCGCCGGCCTCTCCAACGCCGAGATCGCCACCGCGCTCGTGGTCAGCGGCGCGACCGTCAAGACGCACATCAACCACATCCTTGCCAAGACCGGCGCACGCGACCGCGCCCAGGCCGTCCGCTACGCCTACCAACACGGAATCGCCTAGCGCCAGCTCGCGAGAACCTTCGCCGCCGCGTCGAGGTCGTCGACGATCTCGCCGCCGGCTTCGATGCAGCCCTGCACGAACAGGTTCAGGCCGTGGCCCTCGTCGCCGCGCGTGCCCCGGAGGTCCGTGAGCAGGCCGACGATGCCCTTCTTCTTCGTGTTCCACAGCATCAGCGCGTAGAAGATGCCGATCTCGCAGGCGGTGCCGTCGTCGGTCTGCGGGCCGTCGAGGATCGCGAGCACCGCGTCCGCGTTGTA
>CAYWTI010000208.1:0-1788 GCA_964461175.1 uncultured Actinomycetes bacterium
GTGACGAGGTCGAAGCCGGCGCGCTCGGCCGCGCGCGCCTGGGCGATGACGTGGTCGAACAGTTTGTCGGCGGTGACGCCGGGATACGTGTAATTGGGCATGTGGAAACCGAAGAATGCAGCCATGACTAGGACAATACTCGCCGTCCCTTTACCATTCCCTCGACCATGAACTGGAAGACCATCGCGTGGCTCGGCGTAGCGATCGCGTTCCTTCTGTACGGCACGGTCGCCGTCTTCGCCGCCTTCGACCGCAACTCCAACTCGGTCAGCGACACCGTCCGACCCTTCATCCTGACCATGGCGCCGGTGTGGGCGCTGTCGATCGCGGCGGCACGAGTGCTCCTGGAGCGCTATAGATAAGATTTGTAGCCTCCGGCCGTGTCAATAGACGAATCACGTAACGGCAAGCCGAGCGGCATCCAGCTCGTCCAGGTCGAAGGCTTCCTCGAGGTCGCCCGGCGCGGCAGCGTGAGCCGGGCCGCCGAGGCGCTCTTCATCACCCAGCCGACGCTGACGGCGCGCCTCCAGGGCCTCGAGCGGGAGCTCGGCACCCCCCTCTTCCTGCGCACGCCCCACGGCATGCGGCTCACCGACGCGGGTCGCGCGTGGGTGCCGTTCGCCGAGCGAGCGCTGAGGGCGCTGGTCGACGGCCGCGACGCGCTGCAGCAGGTCGTGACCGCGTCCGCGGGCCACCTGATGATCGCGGCGGCGCCGGCGGTCAGCACCTATGTGCTCCCGGAGCTGCTCGAGCGCTTCGTCACGATGCATCCGCGCGTCGAGGTGTCGGTGCGGACCGGGCACTCCGAGGACGTGGTCGAGCTCGTTCTTCGCGACGAGGTGCAGATCGGTCTCGGACGCGCGATCCGCCACCCCGAGCTCGAGCTCAGGCCCTTCCACACCGAGGACCTCGTCCTCGTCTGCGCGCCCGGCCACCCGTTCACCAAACGGGCGTCTGTCGCCATGGCCGAGGTCGCGGCCGAGAAGCTGATCATGTTCGACCGCACGTCGAGCTACTACGAGATCACGCAGGGCGCGTTCCTCTCCGCCGGCGTGAGCCTCAGGGGGCTGATGGAGCTCGACAACATCGAGGCCGCCAAGAAGATGGTCGAGCGCGGGCTGGGGGTTGCCCTGCTGCCCGGGACGGCGGTCGCGCGCGAGGTCGACGGCAAGACGCTGCGCGCGGTGAAGATGAAGGACGCGCCGCCCATGCAGAACACGATCGTCGCGTTCCGCCGTCGGGACGCCGGCAAGCCCGAGGGCATCGTCGCCGCGTTCCTCGAGCTCCTCGAGACCAAGTAGAACGCCCGAACGGCCCGGTCCATACATCGGACTTTCCGATCGGTCAGATCATAACAATCAATTGGACGTATATCGGCTGAGTTGATAGTTTCTTAGACATGGATAAGGAAATCCGATCGCAGGAACAGGACCTGACCGAGGGTACGCAGCACGAGTGCGAGTGCCCCGACCCCTGCAACTGCGACCACGAAAACGAGTAGCTGACCTCTAGGAGGCTCTGAATGGACCTCGTCTCCACGCCCTTGCTTCCCCACGGCTACAAGGTGCCGGCGTCGCGCAACGAGCGCCCGAGCAAGCGCCTGCGCCGCATGCTCGCCGAGAAGCCGTACGTCTTCGCGCCCGGCGTCTACGACCCGATGGGCGCGCAGCTGCTCATGTACCACGGCTTCGACGCCGTCTACTTCAGCGGCTACTCGTTCGCGATCGGCCACCTCGGCACGACCGATATGGATCTCTACTCATCGGTCGAGATCGCCGACGGCGCCCG
>CAYWTI010000209.1:0-6422 GCA_964461175.1 uncultured Actinomycetes bacterium
GACGAGCGCGGCCACCACCGGCTGACCATCGACCCGGCGGTCGCCAACGTCAACGCCATCAAGGCCTACGAACGGGTGGGCTTCAAGAAGGTCGGCGTGATGCGCAAGTACGAGCGCGGCATGGACGGCACGTGGCATGACGGGATGCTCATGGACATGCTCGCCGAGGAGCTGCCGCCGGAGCCCTGACGCAACCGGGATTCCGCACTTAACTGCCGTCCCGTGCGGAATCCACTAATAAATTCCGCACGTAACTGCAGTAACGCGCGGATAGCGAGCCGCCGTCCGCTAGCTCTTGTCGCGCATCCACGGCGTCCTCGTCACGCCCACGAGCAGACCTTCGGGGCTGACGAGACGGGTCACGACCTGGCCCCACGGCTCGGTCCGATTCTTGACCAGCAGCTTGTAGCCACGCTCCTCGAGCTCGCGCGTCGCCGCCTCCACATCCTCGACGTCGAACTCGAGCCAGGCCTGCGGGCGCGTGATGTCTTGCGGCCACTCGCTCGTGCCAAAGCACGACTCCGCCGCCTGCGCGAGCGGCCACACCGCGAACGAGTTGGCGCCCTGCACCTCTTCGGTGTGCCGGTAGTCACCGTCCTCGACCTTGAACCCGATGCCGAGCGCGTCCTCGTACAGGCGCCGCGAGACCTCTGGATCCTCCGAGATCGGTCCGAACCCGGCGATGAACAGAACCTTCACCTCAACCTCTCCTCATCGCGCGCGCGATCTCCCGTTTGGCGTCCCGCTCGGCGATCGCCTCGCGCTTGTCGTACTGCCGCTTGCCTCGCGCCAGGCCTATCTCCACCTTCGCGTGGTTCCGCGAGAAGTACACGCGCAGCGGGATGAGCGTGTACCCGCGCTGCTTCACCTTGCCGATGAGGCTCGCGATCTCCTTGCGGTGCAGCAGCAGCTTGCGCGGCCGCAGCGGCTCGTGGTTCATCAGGTTGCCCTGCGCGTAAGGCGAGATGTGAACGTTCTCGAGCCAGGCCGCGTTCCCGTCCAGGCGCACAAAGCCATCGCGTAGGTTGGTGCGCCCGTTGCGCACCGACTTCACCTCCGTGCCGGTCAGCATCACCCCCGCCTCGTACTTCTCGTCGATGAAGTAGTCGTGGTACGCGCGGCGGTTGACCGCGACGTCGCGGTCGGCCTTCTCAGGCATCGCCGAGCACCTGGCGCGCCGGCGCCGGCCTCTTGCCCGGCAGCTGGACTACGTCCGGCACGTAGCGACCTGCCTCGACGTGGCCTTTCAGGACCTTCACCCGACCTCGCGATGTGGGCAGAGTGGCGCCAGGCCACGGCTGCAAACCTCGGACGCGCCTGTCGATCTCGACCGCGCCCAGCGACCAATCGAGGTCGGCGTCGGCCTTTGCTTTCTTCGGAGCCACTGTCGCCTGCTTGTGGTCCTGGCCGACGACGCGAAGCTCGTCGAAGTTCGCCAGCGTCTCCACCAGCAGCTCCGCGCCCATCTCCGCCAGCCGAGCCGTCAGCTCCACAGCGTCCTCATGCTCGCCGATCGCCGTCGCGCGCACGGCGAGGATGGGGCCGTGATCGAGCTGCTCGTCCATCTTCATGACCGTGACGCCCGTCTCCGCGTCACCGGCGAGGATGGCGTGGGCGACCGGCGCCGCCCCCCGCCAGCGCGGCAACAGCGACGCGTGGACGTTGACCGCGGCCATGCGCGGGACCTCCAGCACGGGCGCCGGCAGGATCTGCCCGTACGCGACGACGACAAGGAAGTCCGGCGCCAGGGCGCGCAGGCGCTCGACGGCCTCGGGGTCGCGGATCCTCTCTGGCTGGTAGACGGGCAGGCCCAACTCCTCGGCCGCGACCTTGACAGGCGAAGGCGTCAGCTTCATGCCCCGTCCGGCGGGACGGTCCGGCTGCGTCACCACCATCGCCACGTCGTGCCCGGCGGCGTGGAGCGCGCGAAGCGACGGAACGGCGAATTCCGCGGTGCCGGCGAAGACGAGCCTGTAGAGCGCCGTTACCCCGACGCCGCGGCGACGGCCTCTTCCCTTTCCTCGCCCACGAGCTCCTCGACCCGGCGCAGCGTGTCGAGGCTCGTCAGCTTGTCGGTGAAGAGAACGCCGTCGAGATGGTCCAGCTCGTGCTGGAAGGCGCGGGCGGTGAATCCGGAGGACTTGATCCGGACCTCCTTCCCGTGCCGGTTGCGGCCTTTGACCACGACTGTCTCCGCGCGCTCGACCTCGCCCACCCAGCCCGGGTAGCTGAGGCAGCCCTCGTAGCCGAGCTGGCTGCCTTCCTTCTTCACCAGCTCCGGGTTGACGAGGCCCCAGATCTGCTTGTCGTCGCCCTTGACGACGCACACCCGCAGGGCGACGCCGATCTGGTTGGCCGCCAGGCCCGCGCCTGGCGCGTCGATCATGGTCTCGGTCAGGTCGTCGAGCAGGCGCTGGATGGAAACATCGATGCGCGTGACCTTCTTGGACTTCTCGCGCAGGACGGGGTGCTCGAACGTCAGGATCTGCCGAACCATCGTTTCAAGTCTACCCGCGGGGTGCGAAAACCCAATCTATTCGAGCCAGCGGGAACGGACCATGACGTCGCGGCCTTCGATCTCGTCGTAGCCGCGAAACGCCTGGATGCGAGTCGGCCGGAGGCGGAAGAAGATCCAACCTTCCATCTCGCGCGGATCCCAGCCCATTGCCTTCTTGAAGCCCTCTGCGAGGGCTGCCGCGTCCTCGACCGCGACGCTGTCGATCGCCTGCGCCTCGACGACGACCGCGTCTGCCGGAGTGCCGCTCGCCAGCTTCGCCGCCGGGTTCATCGCCAGGTTGCGCGCCGTCTTGCTGGTCCCAAGCGTCGTGAAGACGATGTCGTGGCCGTCCCACCAGCCGGAGACGGCGATCAGGTGCGGCCTACCTCCCACCTCGGCGGTCGCCAGCCAGAACTGGCCCTGCTGCTCGAGCACCGCGAGCACATCGCGCTTGCGCGTCGCCGTGTCCCTAGGTGGAGGGGTCGACGTCATAGCTCCAATTCTTGCCTCTCGGGGCGAGGTGGCGCGCGCGATCGAGCCCGTCGCCTTTCAGGGTCACCTGCCACCGGTACTCGGCGCGGAGGCGATGGATGAAGGCCGGCGACGGCCCCATGACGCGGATGCCCTCGATGCCCTCCTTCAGCAGACCCGCGGCGATGGCTTCCGCAGCCTCGCGCGCCGCCCCGGCCGCCTTGGCGTCCTCGCGGTCGGTGCGCGTCAGCACCGCCAGCTCGGCGTAGGGCGGAAAGACGAACGCCTTCCGCGCGGGCAGCTCGGCCCGGTAGAAGTCCGCGTAGTCGCCGGCCGCCGCGAATCGCAGCGCGTAGTGCTCCGGGTTGCTCGTCTGGACGACGACGCGCGAGGGCCTGCCGTCGCGCCCGGCCCGCCCCGCCACCTGCGCGACGAGGGCAAACGTGTTCTCGGCGGAGCGGTAGTCGGGAAAGTGCAGCGGAAGGTCCGCGTCGACGACGCCGACGCACGTGACCGCCGGAAGGTCGAGCCCGCGCGTCACGAGCTGCGTGCCGACGAGGATGTCGGCGCGGCGCTCGCTGAACGCCTCCCAGACCTTGAAGTAGGCATCGGGCCCGCGCGCGATGTCGCTGTCGAGGCGAAGCACGCGGGCTTGAGGCCAAAGCTTCTTCGCCATCCCCTCGAGGCGTTGCGTGCCCATGCCCAATCCGTGGATGTCGCGCGAGCCGCAGTGATCGCACACCGAGGGCATGGCGCGCGCGTAGCCGCAGTAGTGGCAGACGAGGCCGCCGATCTCGGGATGCTGAACGAGCGCGACCGAACACCCCAGGCACTGCACGGAGCGGCCGCAGTCGCGGCACATGACGAAGGTCGAGAGGCCGCGGCGATTGAGGTAGAGGATCGTCTGCTCCTCGCTCTCGAGCGCATGCGTCACGGCCTCGACCAGGCGCGCGGACAGCGGCTGCCGGTTGCCTGCCGCCGCCTCGTCGCGCATGTCGACCAGCTCCACCTCCGCGTCGTGACCGCGCACGCGGTGCGCCATCGTCGCCAGGGCCGCCGCCCCGCCGACGGCCTCGTGATACGTGGCGACAGAGGGGGTCGCCGACCCCATGACGAGCCGCGCGCCGGTGATATTCGCGAGCCGCCGCGCCACCCAGCCCGCCTCGTACCGCGGCGTGCGGTCCTGCTTGTAGGCGCTCGACCCCTCCTCGTCCACGCATATGAGGCCGAGCCGCGGGATCGGTGCGAACACCGCCGAGCGGCTGCCCAGGATCACCCGCGCCTCGCCGCGGCGCGTCCTCCACCACTGCTGCGCGCGCTCGAGCTCGGTCAGCTGCGTGTGGAGCACGGCCACGGGAGCCTCGAGCCGCGCCCGGACTCGCTGCACGAGCTGCGGCGTGAGCGAGATCTCGGGCACCAGGAGAAGCACGCGAAGGTCGGCCGCAAGCGCGCGCTCAGCTGCGGCGAGGTACACCTCGGTCTTGCCGCTGGCGACCACCCCGTGGAGCAGGGTCACCGCGTTGGTGGCGATGACCTCCAACGCCGCCTGCTGCTCGTCCGTGAGCGTCAGCGATTCCCGCTGCGGCGCGGGCCCGGTCGCCAGCTCGAGGAGGCGCGTGTGCCTGCGCTGCCGCGTCGAGGCACCCGCTCCCGCCGAGCCGTTGCCGCGAACCCGCGGAGGCAGCATCGCCCGGATGCACTCGATCACGGGCACCCAGTAGTGATCGGCGACCAGGCGTGCCAGCTCCACCTGGTGCGGCAGCAGCAGCGGCTCGGCGCCGGCGGACGCGATGGGCCTGGTCTCGACGCCAGGGTCGTCGGTGGCGAGCGACACGACAAAGCCGTACGTGCTGCGGCGGCCGAACGGCACGGTGACGCGATGCCCCGGGACCACGTCGAGGTCGTCGGGCACGGAGTACGTGAACGTCTCCCGGCCGAGGGCGCGACCCGCCTCGACCGCAACTTCGGCGTAAAGCACCTAGTGCTTGAGCTTAGGGAGGACCAGGTCCAGGATCCGGTCGGCCATCTCGCGCTTAGTCGCTTTGTCCAGCTCGTGGCGCGACCCGTCCGCAAACAGAAGGACGCCCGCGTTGTAGTCGCTGCCAAAGCCGATGTCGCGGCGCGAGATGTCGTTGGCGACGATCGCGTGCAGGCCCTTGCGCTTCAGCTTCTCGGCTCCCTTGGCGTCGAGGTCCGAGTCCTCGGCCGCGAACCCGACCCGGTAGACGCCCGCCAGCCCTTCGTCGCCGGCCAGGCCGGCCACCAGGTCGGGGATGGATTCGAGCTGCAGGGTCAGGGTTTTCGTGTCCTCGCGCCGGATCTTCCCGGTGGCCGTGCGCGTGGGCCGGAAATCCGCCACCGCCGCGGCCATGAGCAGGACGTCGGCACCGCGCAGCACGCTGCGGAGCTCGGCGAGCATCTCCTCCGCGGTCTCGACGTGCTGCACGTCGACGCCGTGGTGCGTCGGGTGCGCCGCCGTCGTGACCAGCGTCACCTTCGCGCCCCGGTCGGCTGCGGCCGCGGCGAGCGCAAAGCCCATCTTCCCGCTCGAGTAGTTGCTGATGAAGCGGACAGGGTCGATGGGCTCGCGGGTGCCGCCCGCCGTGACGACGACTCGCTTGCCCGCGTAGTCGTAGCGCGTTCGCGCGGCGTGCACGAGCGCGTTGAAGATCGCGCCGGCGGCGGCGAGCCTGCCCGTCCCGGAGTGGCCGCTCGCGAGGCGGCCGGCCTCCGGCTCGACGATCGTCACCCCGCGACTCCGCAGGGTGGCGACGTTGGCCTGGACCGCGGGCTTGGCCCACATGGCGTCGTTCATCGCCGGCGCGACGACGACAGGCGCGCGCGAGGCGAGCACGGTCGCGGTGACGATGTCGTCGGACCGACCCCCCGCGATCCGGCCGATGGTGTTGGCCGTCGCGGGCGCGACCAGGACGAGCTGCGCCCAGTCGCCGAGCTGCACGTGCGGCTCGGGCGCAGCATCGCTCGCCGCCCACAGCCCGGTCGCGGGGGCGTGGCCGGTCACACCCTGGAACGTGGCGGCACCGACGAACCGGGTCGCCGAGGGCGTCATCGCGACTCGGACCTCCGACCCCGCCTGGGTCAGGGCCGAGGCGAGGTCGGCCATCTTGTAGGCGGCGATGCCGCCGCTGACGAGCAGCGCGATGCGCAGGCCGTGGAGCTCCTCGGGGACGGGCGTGGGATCGAGCGGCATTCGGGTCGCCTAAGTGTGCCGCTCGCGCGCGGCCTGGATCACGTCTTCGATCGCGCGCGCCGCGCGCTCGACGTCGTCGTTGGTGACGACGTGGTCGTAGTGCTCCGCCTGGGTCATCTCCTGGGCGGCGATCCGCTTTCGCGACTCGAGGTCGCGCTGCGACTCGCTGCCCCGCTCGACCCGGCGCCGCTCGAGCTCGGCCTCCGAGGGCGCGACGACGAAGATCGAGACCGCGTCGGGGAC
>CAYWTI010000210.1:0-4781 GCA_964461175.1 uncultured Actinomycetes bacterium
GTGTCCCCGTACGGGATGACCAAGCTCGCGGCCGAGCACCTCGTGTTCGTCTACCACCGCAACTTCGGCGTTCCCGTGACATCGCTCCGCTACTTCACCGTCTACGGCCCGCGACAGCGGCCCGATATGGCGTTCCACCGCTTCATGGAGGCTCTCGTCGACGGGGATGAGATCGAGATCTACGGCGACGGCGAGCAGACGCGCGAGTTCACGTTCATCACCGACGCGGTCGAAGGCACCGTCAAGGCGGCCACGGCCGACGTGGTCGGCCAGGTCATCAACCTCGGCGGTGGCAGCCGCGTGACCGTCAACCGCGTCCTCGACACGCTCGAGGACATCAGCGGCATGAAGACGCGCCGCCGTTACCTCCCCGCCGCCCCGGGCGATCCCCGCCACACCGGCGCGTCGATCAACCTTGCGCGCGAGAAGCTGGGGTGGGAGCCGCGCGTCACGCTGCGCGAGGGCCTGACCCGCGAGTGGGAGTGGTTTCTCGCCGCCGCGGGCAAGAAGCCGAAGGCGCGGCCGGCCTAGCGCAGACCGCCCAGCGCGAGCTTCCAGGCGAGCGCCACGGTCCCGACCGGATCCTCGCACTCGCGGCTCGCGGCCTCGCCGTCGACGGCCGACTTGCAAACGAGGAAGGCTCCGTAACGCCCTGACGCGAATACGAAGTGGTAGACGCCCGCGGCCGGCGTCCCGCCCGTCGGGATGTAGCCGAACGAGATCCCGTTCGAGTCCGGCTGGCCCGGAGCGAACGCGCTCGCCCAGTCGCCGGCGTCGGTGGCGGTCGGGAACGTGAGCAGCGCGCTCTGGACCTCCATGTGCGGATCGTTGTTGAGCGCGAAGTCGCCGTACGCGAAGTCGCTCACGCCGGCGTTGTGCATCAGGGCGAGAATCTGCTCCGGCATCGCCGTCCGTGACATCACGGGATACGCCTCGATCGGCATCGACGCCGACCCGAGCGGCGTGATGCTGAGCCCCGCCGGCGGCAGCTCGTTCGGGTCGGCGGCCTTCAGCTTCCCGTGCACGTTGTTGATGTTCTTGAGGTCCTGGGAGAAGCGCCTGCCCAGCTTGGCGAGCTGGTCGACCGTGATCCCGGGATTCTTGCGGTACCAGATGAGCTGGACCACGATCTGGCCGACGCGCACAAAGGTCCGCGCCGCGTACGGCGCGGCGCCGCTGCCGGCCATGCCGTAGTACAGGACCTGGTCGCCGATCTTCGGCGACGACGGCGACGTGCCCAGCGCTGTCTGGTAGTCGCTCATGACCGTGGTCGCCGACGACGCCTTGTCGAAGACCGCGTAATTCGCGAGCAGCTCTTCTTCCGTGCCGATGTGCAGGTAGTCCATGCTCACGGCGAACCGCTGCGCCGGCGGCACGCTGTCGCCGTTGAGCGGAGGCACCGCGAAGGTCGGCACGCCGGACCACCAGTTGGCGTCACCCATCAGGCTCTGCACATCGCGCTGGCTCGGGATGATCGAGTAGATGTCGGCGGGCTTGCCGTTGAACGTACCACCGCCGATGCCCGCGCATGACGCGATGACGGCGGAGATGCCCACGGCGGCGATTGCGCGGACGGCCTTAGTCAAGCTTCAGCACCGCCATGAACGCTTCCTGCGGAATCTCGACCGAACCCACCCGCTTCATCCGCCGTTTGCCTTCCTTCTGCTTCTCCAGGAGCTTCCGCTTTCGCGTGACGTCGCCGCCGTAGCACTTGGCGAGCACGTCCTTGCGCATCGCCGGGATCGTCTCGCGGGCGATCACCTTACCGCCGATGGCCGCCTGGATGGGGACCTCGTACAGCTGCCTCGGGATGATCGCTTTCAATTTTTCCGCCAGCCGCCGTCCCTGCGCCTGCGCCTTCGTGCGGTGCGCGATGACGGACAGCGCGTCGACCGGCTCGCCGGCGACGAGGATGTCGACCTTGACGAGCTCGCCCTCCCGGAACCCGATCATCTCGTAGTCCATCGACGCGTAGCCCTTGGAGCGCGACTTCAGCTGGTCGTAGAAGTCGTGGATGATCTCGCCGAGCGGGATCTCGTACTCGAGGACGACGCGCTCGCCCGGCCGGTGCTCCAGGTGCTTGAACTGGCCGCGCCGCTCCTGGCAGAGCTCCATCATCGGGCCGACGTAGCTCGCCGGGACGATGATCGACAGCTTGACGAATGGCTCGGAGATCGTTTCCACCATCGTTGGGTCCGGCAGCAGAGCCGGGTTGTCGACCTCCACTACCCCGCCACGTTTCAGCTTCACCTGGTACTCGACGGTAGGGGCGGTGGTGATCAGGTCGAGCTGGAACTCACGCTCGAGCCGCTCCTGGACGATCTCGAGGTGGAGGAGGCCGAGAAACCCGCAGCGGAAGCCGAAGCCGAGCGCCGCGGAGTTCTCGGGCTCGTAGGAAAGCGCCGCGTCGTTGAGCTGCAGCTTCTCGAGCGCCTCCTTGAGATCGCCGAACTGGTCCGAGTCCGTCGGGAACAACCCGGCGAACACCATCGGCTTGACGCGGCGGTACCCGGGCAGCGGCTGCGTCGCGCCGTGCTCAGACGTCGTGATCGTGTCGCCCACGCGCGCATCGACGACGTTCTTGATCGCCGCGGTCACGTAACCGACCTCGCCGGCGGTCAGCTTGTCCGCCGGCCGCGGGCGAGGCGCGAACCATCCGACCTCGTCGACCTCGTGCACCTTGTCGGTGTTCATCATCCGGATGCGCGTCCGCGGCAGGATCTCGCCGTCGACGACGCGCACGTACGTGATCACGCCGCGGTACGCGTCGTAGTGGGAGTCGAAGATGAGCGCGCGCAGCGGCCTGGAAGGATCGCCGTGAGGTGGCGGGACGCGGTTGACGACCGCCTCCAGGATGTCGTCGGTGCCGATGCCGAGCTTGGCGGACGCGAAGATCACCTGGTCGCGCGGGATGCCCGTCACGTCGTTGATCTCCTCCGCGACCATCTCGGGCTGGGCCGCGTCGAGGTCGATCTTGTTGACGACCGGCACGATCGTGAGCCCGGCCTCGACCGCCTGGTAGAGGTTGGCGAGCGTCTGCGCCTCGATGCCCTGCGCCGCGTCGACGACGAGGATCGCGCCTTCGCATGCCGCGAGCGAGCGCGACACCTCGTAGGCGAAGTCGACGTGGCCAGGCGTGTCGATGAGGTTCAGCTCGTACGCCTGCCCGTCCCGCGCGGGATAGGTCATGCGCACCGCCTGGAGCTTGATGGTGATCCCCCGCTCGCGCTCCAGGTCCATGGTGTCGAGGACTTGGTCCTGCATGTCGCGCTTGCTGATCGAACCGGTGCGCTCGAGCAGCCGGTCGGCCAGCGTCGACTTGCCGTGATCGATGTGGGCGATGATGCAGAAGTTCCGCACCAGCGCCTGCTTCGTTGTGATCGCCATCTCTTAGCCCTTCAGAATGCTAGGGATCGTGGTCGGGCTGCTCGTGATCGGCGGGGTGTTCGTGGTGGTGGGCGCGGCCCTGATCTCGAACGTCGGCGGCGCGGCTGACTTCGCGATGACCCACGTGACGCGGCGCAACCTGGGATCGCTGGCGCCTGGGTTCGCGGCTTCGACGGCCGGCTTCCGCGTTTACGCGCGAATCGTGTGGTTCGTGGGCGTGTTCTTTCTCGGCGCGGGCGTGGCGGTCAAAAGCCCGCTGCTGGGGCTGGGCGTGATGGCGGCAGCGTTCGTCGCTTTCGTGTTCCTCTCGGTCATCGCGATCCGTGGAGAGGTCTCGAGCTACCGCGCGCTGAAGCGCTAGTCACGGTCCGACGGCGATCGCCGTCGCGACGATCGCGGCGGTGTCCGCGCGCAGGTTGCGCGGGCCGAGGCCGGCGTGGTCGTGAACCATCGCCAGCTCGGCGTCGGTCCAGCCGCCCTCGGGTCCGATGAGCAGCGTCGTCTCGCGCGGCCGCGGCATGGCGGCGAGCGAGTTTGGCGCGCCGCGCACCAGCATCACCGGGTTGGGTCGCTCGGCGATGACCTCCGCCAGCGGCGACGGCCCGGCGACGATCGGCACGCGCAGCCGGCCCGCGAGCATCGCCGCCTCGCGGATGATCGTCTGCCATCGCTCCTGCCGCGCCCCGCGCGCAACGCTGCGGTGGGCCTGGACGATGTGAAACGCCGATGCGCCGACCTCCGTGCAGCGCGACAGCACGAGCTCGAGCGCGGTCGACGGCAGGTGCGCGATGGCGACGACGACGTGGCGTTCCGGCTCGGGCGCGTGCTCGCGCTCCGAGGCGACAACGCCCTCGATCCGCGTGTCGGCGACGGACGCGAGGCGCACCGAGAGCATCCACCCGTCGGGGTCGACGACGTTGATGAGCTCGCCGGGCCGCGCGCGAAGCGAACGGGCGAGGTGCCGGGCGTCGGCGCCCTCGATGACGACCCGGTCGCCTTCGCGCCGTCCATAGAACGCCGGCACTACATCACGTTGAAGGTTTCGTAGACCGCGACCTGCGCGCCGCCTTTGACCACGGGGCAGCCCCTGGCCATCCTCGTCGCCGCGGCGAGCGACGGCGCCTCGATGATGCTGTAGCCGGTCGCGCGCCGGCCCACCGGCCCTTTGGCCACCTCTCCGTCGGCGTCGATCTTGTTCACGGCGCCGGAGAACGGATTGCCTGGGTCGACGATCGCAGGCCCGAGCTTCGCGTACCACGTCGTCCACTGCTTCATGACGCGCGCCTGCTCGGCGGGCGTGGCCGGCATGCGGCCGCCGTAATAGATAAGGAGATACCTCACGGCGCGAATTTTGACCGCTGGTCGGCGATCAGGGCGAGCGCGGCCGCCAGGCG
>CAYWTI010000211.1:0-9952 GCA_964461175.1 uncultured Actinomycetes bacterium
ACCAGCGCGGCGGGACGGTGGCCCGCGTGCGCGGGACGGCGATCCGCCGGTGAAGCCGCTCAAGCCGGGGGACGAGATTCCCGAGCTGGTCAAGCATCCGACCACGCGCCAGCTCGTCCAGTACGCCGGCGCGCAGGGCGACTTCTACGAGATCCATTACGACCACGATTACGCACGCAGGGTCGCCCTGCCCGGTGTGATCCTCCACGGCCTGTTGAAGGCCGGCTTTCTCGGCCAGCTCGTCACCGATTGGCTCGGCGACCGCGGGACGCTGAAGGCCTTCGAGGTGAGCTACCGGGGCGTCGACTCGCCCGGGCATCCTTATCGGTGCCGGGGGCGTGTGACGCGGGTGGACGGCGCGGAGGTCGAGCTCGAGGTCTGGGGCGAGGACGAGTCCGGCAAGAAGACGACCGCCGGCACCGCGACCGTCGAGCTCAGGTGAGCGGTTTCGTCTACAACGTTCTGCTGTTCCTGCACATCGCGTCCGCGATCACGGCGGTCGGCTCGAACGCAACCTACGGCTGGTGGTTCGTGCGCGCGCGCACCGAGCCTGCCCAGCTCGGCTTCGTGCTCAAGACGGTGAAGTTCATCGACGACCGGATCGCGAACCCGGCCTACGGAGTGCTGCTGATGACCGGGCTGGTCATGACCTTCATGTCATGGAAGATCACGGACCTGTGGATCATCGTCGCGCTTGTCCTCTTCGCCGCCATCGCAGTCCTCGGCATCGTGTTCTTCTCACCGCTCTTGAAGCGCCAGATCGCGCTCGCGGACGCGGGTCAGACCGCGTCGCCGGAGTTCGAGGGCTTGATGGAGCGGAGCCGAAGGTTCGGCCCGGCGCTGGGGCTGGCCGTCCTGGTCATCCTCGTCATGATGGTGTTCAAGCCGGCCCTGTAGAGCCACAGCACGACGAGCACCGTGCCGTCGATGATGCCGTAGCCGGCGGCGATCGCCGACGGCGGATTCCCCGACGGTACGTGCGTCCACGGCGCCACCGCTGCCCAGGTCCAATCGCCGAACGAGGTGCCGAAGATCTCGAGCTCGGCGACGAGGACGAAGATTCCGGCGAACAGCGGCCAGCGCGGCGAGCGGAGCAGGAAGATCGCGAGCACCGGGAGGCACATCGCGCCCTGGAGGTCGAACCGGCCGGTAAGGGCGGGCAGGATCGTCAGGCCGGCCAGGGTCCACGTGCACGCCGCCGCCAGCACGGCGTAGGCCACGCGCTTGCCGAATCGGCGCACGACAGGCGTCTGTGCGGCGAGCAGGCCGAAGAGGTAGACCATGCCGTGGCCCGGCGGCACGAATAGCGGCACGTTGTGCATGCGGTAGCGGTAGATCCCCCAGATCAGGGAAGCGAAGACCTCGAAACAGGTGGCGACCGCGACGCAGGCCCAGACCTGCGAGCGGGAGCCCGCGGGCGCCTTCAGCGCCGCGAGATAGAGGGCGACGAAGGTGAGCGCGCCGAGGACGTCCTGCTGCCAGACGGCGGTGACCTTGCTGTCCGCGTAAAGCCCGATGGGGACGTAGAGGAGGAGGTACGCGTGCAGAAAGTAAGAGGGCGCCCTGCGCGCGCCCGGCGACGGCTGCACGCGCAGGGCATCGATCGTTTCGATTACTTGAGGCTGCCTCGCTCGTCGATCAGGCTGCCCTGCAGGGACCAGCCGGTCCCGTTCCAAGTGATGACCTGCTCCTGCATGATCGGGAAGTGGTCGCTGGAGGTCGTGGTGACCTTCACGCCCGGCAGGAGGAACGGGTTGCTCTCGTTGAGCTGGCTCGACGCGATCTTCATGACGTTCGCGCGCGTCAGGTTGGAGCCGGCCTGCTTCAGCACGTCGACCATGGTGTAGGCGACGGCGACGCCGTAGATGTTGAACCCGTCGTTGACGTTGCAGGTCGAGCAGTTGGCGATGACCTGCTTGTAGAGCTGCATGCCCGAGTCATTGGCCCACTGCGGGTCCGTCGGGTCCTTGATGTAGCCCACGCTGGTCACGTTCTTGAGCGCGGCGCCCGACTGATGGGCCACGCCCATGTAGACCTGCGGATTGCTGACGGAGTTGAGGTAGATCGTCGGCTCCCAGTGGAGGCCGGCGGTGATGAAGGCGAGCGACTGGATCGACGCCTTCGGGGTCGAGAAAAGGAAGATGGTGTCCGCGCCGGACGCGTGGAGTTTGGTGAGCTGGGCGTAGGGGTTGGCCGCCGTGACGTCGTAGGCCTCTTTGTCCACGATCATCGACGCGTTGGCGCCCAGGCCGTCGGTCAGGCCCTTGAGGTAGTCCTGGCCGTAGTCGTCGTTCTGGTAGAGCACGCCGATCTTCGCGCCCGAGTGGTTCTGGAGCACGTCCTTGGCGTAGATGCGGGCCTCGCCCTGGTACGGCGGCTGCCAGCCGAGCGTCCACTGGTTGGAGCTGAAGTCCTGGTCGAAGGTGGTCGCCCCGGTGGCGACGAACAGCTGCGGCACCTTCTTGCCGTTCAGGTACTCGCGGACCGACGTCTGGGCCTGGGTGCCGAGGCCGCTGAACATCAGAAAGACCTGGTCCTGCTCGACGAGCTGCTTGGTCAGCGGCACCGTCTGGGCGGGGTTGTAGGCGTCGTCCAGGATCTTGAAGTTGATCTTGCGGCCGTTGACGCCGCCCTGGTTGTTGTTGAGGTACGTGAAGTAGGCGTTCTCGGCGTTGGCGATGGTGCCGTAAGCCGCCGCCGCGCCCGAGAGCGCGATCGTCGTGCCGAGCAGGATCGAGCTGTTCGTCACGCCCACGTCGGTCTGGGTCGTGGTCCCAGTGTTGCCGCCGCACGCGGCCAGGGCCAGGAAAACGCCCACCATCGCGGCAAGCGCAGGCGACTTCTTAACCATAGAAATTCCTCCCGCTTTGATGAATGGTTATTTAAACAGTCTCCGGGCCGAAGGCTACGCGTTCGTGGCCACTTGTCCAGTCTCACGATCGCCCACCCCGCGTAGCCGCCGGTAGAGGGCCGAGTACCAGCCGCGGAAGAGGCCGACGATGCCGTTCGGGGCGAAGATCATGAGCAGGATGAGGACGACGCCGTAGCTGACGGCCGGGCCGGCGTTCTTCACCGTCGAGGTGATCTGGTCCGGCAGCCACGTCTGGCTCGGCACCCACTGGTTCGACTCGATGGGGAGGAAGTAGGCGAAGACGGCGCCCAGCAGCGGGCCCGGGATCGAGGCCAGGCCGCCGATGACCGCTCCGACCAGCAGCTGGATGGACAGCGAGACGGGGAAGGTGTCGGGGCTGATGAAGCCGGTGGAGAGGGCGAACAGCGAACCGGCGGTGCCGGCGTAGAACGCGGAGATGCCGAAGGCCAGGGTCTTGAAACCGGACACGTTGACGCCCGACGCGGCTGCGGCAACCTCGCCATCCCGAATCGCACGCATCGCCCGGCCAGGGCGGTGGCGGGCGAGGTTCCACGCCACCCAGAACAGCACGATCGCGATCGCCAGCGTGACGTAGTAGATCCACTGGTCGCCCGTCATCGCGGTGCCGGTGACGGTGGAGAAGATCCCGTTTGCGAAACCCGGCGGGTCGGGCTGGAGGACAAGGATTCCCTGTACGCCACCGGTCAGCCCGGCGGGCCGCTTGATGATGCTCGGGCTCACCACCGCCAGGGCAAAGGTGGCCAGCGCCAGGTACAGCGGCGACAGGCGCAGCGCGGGGACGCCGAAAAGGAACCCGACACCGCCGGTCACCACCGCGGCGATCGGGATGGTCAGCAGGAAGTCCATCTTGTAGCGATGCGCGAGGATCGCCGAAACGTACGCGCCAATCGCCATGAAGGCGCCGTGACCGAGCGACAGCTGGCCGCTGTAGCCGACGAGGATGTTGAGGCCCATGATGGCGATGGCCAGGATCAGCGCCTGCCCCCATTCGCTCGCCATGTAGCTGCTGACCACGGTGGGTAGGCCCAGGAAGAAGAGCACGGCGAGGACCACGAGCCAGTAGCGCGGCGGGGCGCTGCGGAGACGATCCAGTCGCTGCATCAGACGCGGCGGACGGCAGCCCGGCCGAAAAGGCCGTTGGGCTTGAGGATGAGGACGGCGATGATGATGCCGAGGCCGAACGCCAGCTGCAGGTCGCCGGCGTTGGGGATGTAGGCGGCGGCGAGGTTCAGCGTCACGCCGACGATCAGCCCTCCGACCACGGCGCCGAGCGGGCTCTCGATGCCGCCGAGAACCGCCGCGGCGAAGGCGTAGATGATGATCGTCTGCATCATGTTCGGCTCGAGCAGGAGGATGGGCGCGACCATCATCCCGCTCACGGCGCCGACCGCCGACGCCAGGCCCCAGCCCAGCGCGAGCATCCAGCTCACGTGCACGCCGAGCAGCCGGCTGGCTTCGGGGTGGTGCGCGGCCGCGCGCATTGTGAGGCCGACGGTGGTGTGCTGCAGTAGGAAGTAGACGGCGAGCAGGACGAAACCGGTGACCCCGATGACGCCGAGGTCGCGGTAGCTGATGAAAACGCCGCCGAGGTCGACGCTGTCGGGCGAGAACGGGCTCGGGAACGTCCGTGGCACGTAGCCCCAGATGAACCCCGCCAGGCCGTTGACCAGCGTGGCCAACCCCAGGGTGACGATCACGAGCGCGAGGACGGGAGCGCGCTCGACCGGCTTGATGACGATGCGCTGGACGATGATGCCGGCGCCGAACGCGAGCACGAGCGTCACCGGAAACGCGATCCAGAAGCTCATGCCGCGGCCCACGAGCGCGTACGCGATGAAGGTGGCGAACATCGCCATCTCGCCCTGGGCGAAGTTGACCAGGCCCATCGCGTTGTAGATGAGGACGAGCGCCAGCGCGAGGCTCGCGAAGATCCCTCCGGTGGCGATGCCGCTGACGACGAGCTGCAAGAACTCCTGCATCGCGGCCCCTCAGTAGCCCAGGTAGGAGCGGCGCACGGACTCGTTGTCCTGCAGGTCGGCGCTCGGGCCTGACACCGCTACGCGGCCGACCTCGAGGACATAGGCGGTCGTGGAGAGGGAGAGCGCGATCCGAGCGTTCTGTTCGACCAGCAGGACGGCGACGCGGCTCGTCTCGTTGATGGTCCGGATGATCTCGAAGATCGCGCGTACGACCAGCGGCGCGAGACCGAGCGACGGCTCGTCGAGCAGCATCAGCCGTGGACGCATGAGGAACGCGCGCGCCATCGCGAGCATCTGCTGCTCGCCGCCGGACAGCGTGCTCGCCGACAGGCGTCTGCGCTGCCTCAGCACCGGGAAGTACTCGAAGACGCGGTCGTAGTCGCGCGCCATCTCGGCCTTGTCGCTGCGCAGATGAGAGCCGAGCTTGAGGTTCTCGTCGACGGTCAGCTCGGTGCAGATGCCGCGACCCTCGGGCACGTGCGCGATGCCGAGGCGGACGATCTCCTCTGTCGACATGCGGTGCAGCGACCGCCCGGCGAAGCGGATGCCGCCGGTCCAGCGCACGCCGGAGGTGATGGCGCGAAGCGTCGTCGTCTTGCCGGCGCCGTTGGCGCCGAGCAGCGAGACGACGCCGCCCTCGGGCACGGACAGCGTGACGCCGTGCAGCACGGACGTCGGCCCGTAGCCCGCGCGCACGTCTTCGAGCTCGAGCAGCGCGCTCATCGTCTACGCCGCACCGAGATAGGCCTCGATGACCGCCGGGTTGCGCTGCACGTCCGCGGGCGTGCCCTCGGCGATCTTCTTGCCGAAGTCGAGCACGACCACGCGGTCGGAGATGCCCATGACGAAAGACATGTGGTGCTCGACCAGGAGCATGGTCACGCCGAGCTCGGTATGCACGCGGCGCAGCAGCCGCGCGATGGCGTCGACCTCCTCGTGGCTGATGCCTCCCGCCGGCTCGTCGAGCAGCAGCAGCCGCGGCCTGGACACGAGCGCACGCGCCAGCTCGACGCGCTTTTGGACCCCGAACGGAAGGGCCGCGACCATTCGGTCCGCGTGCTCGCGCAGGCCGACGAAGTCGATCATCTCGAGCGCGCGCTTGCGCGACGCGGCCTCGGCGCCCAGCGCGCCGGGGAGCGGCAGGGACGCCTGGAGCCAGCCGCTCGGCGTCTTGGTGTGGTCGCCGACGAGCACGTTGTCCAGGACCGTCATGGACCGGAAGAGGGCGACGTTCTGAAACGTGCGCGCAACGCCGTGACGGATGATCTCGTGCGACGGGATCGACGACACCGGCGTGCCGTCGATGAACACCCCGCCCGAGCTTGGCCGGTAGACGCGCGTGACGACGTTGAACAGCGTCGTCTTGCCGGCGCCGTTCGGGCCGATGAGGGCGACAACCTGCTTCGGCTCGACCCCGAAGGACACGCGGTCGAGCGCGACCACCCCGCCGAACCGGACGGAGAGGTCCCTCACCTCCAAGAGCCCCATCTGCGGGAGTGTAAGTTCACCCGGCCCTCGGGCCAACTACGGCGCTAGTCGCCCGGCTGCGGCACCTCGGGATAGTCGTCGCCCGACGGCTCGGGGAAGCCCCAGTCGGAGCTGCCGGTGCCCCACTCGACCGGCGGACCCCACTCGATCTGTGGCTCAGGCGAGGGTTGCGGATCCACCGGCGCCGCGGGTGAGGGTGTGGGGCCGGCCATGGGCGTGAAGGGAGTCTCGGCCGGCGGCGCCGGCGGCGAGGCCTGCGGTGTGCGCATGGGCTCGTTCCACGCCGAGGCCTGAGGCGAAGGCGATTGCGGCTGTGGCGGGGTGCCGAAGCCGGCCGAATAATCCGGCCGAGTGGCCCGATGCACGACCGCGGCCGAGGGAAGCGCGGCGGTCCGTCGCGGATGGCGGACCGAGACCACGATCCAGTAGCCGAGCGCCAGGAGGATGGCGCCGATCCCGAAGATCGGGAGGAACACGAACGGCGGCTTGGAGATCACGTCGAAGCCGCTGAGCGTCGTCGATACGCGTGCGGGTGTGGCGATGAAGCTCGGCGTCTCGTCCGGCGAGGCCGAAGGCGACGGCGATTGGTCGGCCGACGGCGACGGCGAGGGTGAGGTGTCAGCGCTGACGATCGTGAAGTTGGCACACGGGCCCGGCGGCACGCTCGCGCACAGCTTGTGCAGGCCCGGTCCGTCACCGGCGAAGGGCTTGACCCGGGTGTTGAAGCTGCCGTTCGCGTCCGAGGTCGCCGAGCCAGCGACGCGGTCGGTCCGGTCCCAATACAGCGCCATGGCCTCGTTGGGGAGGAACTGACCGCCGCTCACGTTGATCACGGTGGTCGGGGGTCCCTGGGTCACGTCCAGGGATAGGAAGGCGTTAGCCGGGATCGGGCTGGGGCTGGGACTCGGGCTGGGGCTGGGGCTGGGCGAGGGCGACGCCACCGGGCTCGGAGTGGTTTGAGCAGACGGTGATGGCGAAGGATCGGCGGCGGTCGTAACCAGCCAGAGAGCAGCAAGAAACACCAGGGCCCGGAGAAGACGCATGAAGCGCCGGAACGATACCAGAGCGCGTTTGGTTACACCGGCGGCCAAGGGATCGACCACGCCGAGCTCGGTTCAGGGAACCGCCAGCGTGGATCGAGCACGCCGCGCAGGCGGCGCCGGAGGACGGTGATCTCTTCCGGCGCGATGAGCGCCGCGAGGGTCGGACCGAGCGCGCCGCCCTCCAGCTCGAGCAGCGCGTGCTCGACGCCACCGCAGAGGTCGGGGGGCAGCGGGCGGCCCGCGAAGTCCCAGATCACGGTGCGCAGCTTGTTGTCGACGTGGAATGTGAGCCCGTGGTCGATGACCCACACGTTGTCGTGGGAGTCGAAGAGGCAGTGCCCGGACTTGCGGTCCGCGTTGTTCGTGATCACATCGAAGAGCGCGACCCGCATCCAGGTGTCGGTGCGGCGCCGGGTCTCGCCGAGAAAATGGCGGCCGTCGGCGTCGATGAAGAGCTGTACCGCCCCGACGCCGTGCGGCGCCCTGCGGCGCACGACCGTGGGCGGGATGCGCGGCCAGCCCAGGGCCTTGCTCAGCTCGTAGGCGGCGACCTCGCGCTTGTAGAGCGTTCCGGCCTCGAAGTCCCAGAGCGGCGATTCGCCCCGGGCCGGCTTGTAGACCGCCCGCAGCCCTTCTTCTCCACGCGGGCCGAGGCGCGCGAGGAACGTGTAGTTGGAGGCGCCGTGGAGCAGGCCCAGGACCTTGAACTCGGGCAGCGCCCGGAGCTCGCGTTCGGTGGCCTCAGAAGATGGGCCGGGCACCGTTCATGACCGGGCAGGGATGTCCGGCGGGATCCATCGGCAGCCCGCACCGCGGGCACAGGGGCCGGCCGGCCGACAGCACGGACTCGGCCTGGCGGGAGAAGTCGACGACCTGGTCGTGGCTGAGCCAGAAGCGCACGCTTGGCGCGTCGTTGGCGGCCGTCTCGGCGGATTCCTCCCCGACCGCGCCCTCGCTGGCGACCAGCACGAACATGCGCCGCGCCTCGTGGTAGCCGAGCCCCATCTCGCCGATCTGCCACTCGGGCTCTCCGGGCTCCATCCGCGAGCGCGCCGCGGGCCCGGCCTGCTCGGGCGTCTCGATCTGCTGCGCCTCCAGCATCTGGTGCAGGCGGACCAGCAGCGCCTGGATCTGCGATTTCTCGCAGGCGAGCGTGAGCGTCCGGCCGGAGCCGGAGGCGACGAGGAAGAATCGGCGCTGCCCCGGCTCACCGACCGCAGCGACCGCGATGCGGTCGACCGGGTCGAGCTCGTAGATCGCCATCGGTCTAAGGGTAACGGCGCTTGGTTTTGGCGCCGAAGCGGGTGGGAAGAAGTCAGAGGTAATGATCTGGAACCAAAATCCATCCCATCGAGAGGAGCAACTGACCTATGCCTAAGACCGTAGGTATTGACCTCGGGACTACGAACTCGGTCATCGCCGTCATGGAGGGCGGCGAGCCGGTCGTCATCCCCAACGCAGAGGGTTCTCGCACGACCCCGTCGGTGGTCGCTTTCACCAAGTCGGGTGAGCGCCTCGTCGGCACGCTGGCGCGCCGCCAGGCGGCGGTCAACCCGGAGAACACGATCTATTCGATCAAGCGATTCATGGGCCGCAAGTTCTCGGAGGTCGACTCCGAGCGCAAGATCGTGCCCTACCAGGTGAAGCCGGGCAAGGACGACCGCGCGGTCGTGCAGGTCCCGAACGCCAACAAGGAGTTCACCCCCGAGGAGATCTCGGCGATGATCCTCCAGAAGCTCAAGACCGACGCCGAGGCTTACCTCGGGGAGAAGGTCACCGACGCCGTCATCACGGTGCCGGCCTACTTCAACGACTCCCAGCGCCAGGCGACCAAGAACGCCGGCCAGATCGCGGGCCTCAACGTGCTCCGCATCATCAACGAGCCAACCGCGGCGTCGCTTGCGTACGGCCTCGAGAAGAAGGCGAACGAGACGATCCTCGTCTTCGACCTCGGCGGCGGCACCTTCGACGTGTCGGTGCTCGACGTGGGCGACGGCGTCTTCGAGGTCAAGTCCACCAACGGTGACACCCACCTCGGCGGTGACGACTACGACCGCCGCGTCGTGGACTGGCTCGCCGACGAGTTCAAGAAGCAGAACGGCATCGACCTGAAGGCAGACCGCCAGGCCCTGCAGCGCCTCACCGAGGCGTCCGAGCGGGCCAAGATCGAGCTCTCGAGCCGGCTCGAGACCACGATCAACCTGCCCTTCATCACCGCGGACCAGACCGGCCCGAAGCACCTCGAGATGACGCTCACCCGGGCGAAGTTCGAGTCGCTGACGTCCGACCTCACCGAGCGCACGCGAGGGCCGTTCCTGTCGGCGCTCAAGGACGCCAACCTCACTCCGCAGCAGATCGACGAGGTCGTGCTGGTCGGTGGCGCCACCCGCATGCCGGTCATCCAGCAACTGGTCAAGGACCTGCTCGGCGGCAAGGAGCCGCACAAGGGCGTCAACCCGGACGAGGTCGTCGCCGTCGGCGCGGCCATCCAGGCCGGCGTGCTGAAGGGCGAGGTCAAGGACATCCTGCTCCTCGACGTGACGCCGCTT
>CAYWTI010000212.1:0-4216 GCA_964461175.1 uncultured Actinomycetes bacterium
GCTGTCGAGCCGCGCCGAGGGCGAGGACGACCGAAAGCCCGGGTCGGCCACGGCCAGGCGCTCTTCCTCCGGCTCGAGGTCGAGCTCGGCGCGGAGTTGCGCGTCCGCGAGCACCGCCTTCTCGAGCGCGCCCAGCGCGCCATACACGCCCTCGGCGGCTGCGACCGCCTGCTCGTGGCGCCGACGGGTCAGCAGCTGCGGCCGGATGCACACGCACAGCGGCCGCTCGCCGAACATCAGCTTGCGTTCGCGCTGGCCGGCCGCAAGCGCCTCGGCCGTCGCCTCGGCCAGCACCTCGTCCTCGAGGAGCGCGTGGTAGGCGGCGACCGGGTCTGTCACGCCGGCGCGGCGCTTGGCGCGGCGGAGCGGTGGAGGTGCTTCCACCACCGGTGGTCGTCCCGCCACGGCGGCTGGATCTCGCCCTTGGCGTAGCCGATCACCAGGTCGCACATCCGGTCCAGCACCCACTGGAAGTTGTCTTCCTTGATCGAGAAGTTGTCGAAGTCGGGCGCGGGGTTGAGGAAGTCGATGGCGTACAGCACGCCGTCGCGCACCGCGAACTCGACCGTGTCCATGTCGTAGCCCAGCGCATCGACGAGCGTGCGCGCATCCTTGATCGCGCGCTCGCGCAGCTCGCCCTCGACGGGCTGGGAGATCACGTAGCGCTGCTCGAACGGCGCCCGAGGGTTGTAGCGAATGGGGAGCACGTGCTGGCGCCCGATGCAGATGCAGCGGACGTAGTCGTCCCACTCGATGAACTCCTGCAGGATCATCGTCTTCATCCCGGTCTGGTCGTAGGCGGCGATCAGCTCCTCGATCGAGTGGACGATGTACACGTCCTTCCACCCGCCGCCGGTGTTGGGCTTGAGCACCGCGGGCAGGCCCGTGTAGCGGACGATCTGCCCCCAGTCGAGCGGGAACTGGAGGTTGCGCAGCGAGAGCTGCTGGTCGATGTCGGGAATGTACTGCTTGTTCGGCAGCACCACCGTCTTCGGCACCGCCACGCCCAGCTTTCGCGCCAGCGTGCACTCGAAGAACTTCTCGTCCGCCTCCCACCAGAACGGGTCGTTGATGACGGTCGTGCCCATCAGCACCGCGCTCTTGAGGTGGGCGCGGTAGTACGGCACCTCGTGCGAGATCCGGTCGACGAGCACCGAGTGCCGCTGGTCGGCCAGCTCGGAGGTGCCGCCGAGAACGGCAAGCTCGGCGCCGATGCCGTCGGCGCGGCCGCGCTCGTTGACGAGGTCGAGGAACGGACCCGGGAAAGTGTTCTCGCGTCCGACGAGCAGCCCGATGATCTTCCTGTCGGCCAACTTCCTTCCCCTCCCCTGGTGTCGAGCTAGGCGAGATACCGGCGCATCATGTCCTTCCAGTAGGGCCAATCGTGCGCCCATCCGGGCCAGATTTCGAGCCCCACCTGCACGCCCTTGTCGGCTAGCAGCCGCGCGAGCTTGACCGAGTCGTCGACGTTGGGGTCCTGCTCGCCGGTGACGATCACCTTCGGGTGCTGCGCCCGCAGCGGACCGAGGTACGCCTCGTCCGTCAGCCCAGGCAGAAACGCGAGCAGGTTGGTGAAGTAGGCCTCGTCGTCGTGGTAGCCGTCGAGCCAGCGCGCGGTGTCATAGGCGCCGCTCATGGCGATGAAGCCACCCACGCGGGTCGGGTGGCGGACGGCGAGAAGCACGGCGTGCAGAGCGCCAAACGACGCGCCGCAGGCGAGGACGCTCCCGCCGGGCATGCGCGGAAGGACCTCGTCGAGGAGGTAGCGCTCGTACTGCAGGTGGCGGCGGATGCGGTCGGCCGGCGGCCGGTCGCGCGCGTACCACGACTCGCCGTCGACGCTGTCGACGCATACGAGCTGGATCGCGCCGGACTCGATCAGGTCGGACAGCGCCCCGACCAGCCCGAAGTCCTCCCACTGGTAGAAGCGCCCCATCGACGTCGGGAAGACCAGCAGCGGCCGGCCCGCGTGGCCGAAGTGGAGGATCTCCATGTCGCGGCCGAGGCTCGGGCTGTATTCCTTGATGTAGTCGCGCTGCATCTCAGTGGTGGTCATGGGCATGGGCGTGGTGGTCGTGAACCATCTCATGTCCCGGGCTCGGCGCGCTCTCCATCGACCTCAGCATGGCGAGGCCGCCGGTGGTCAGGAAACGCCACCCGAGGACGGCGGCGATGGCCAGGGCGGCGAGGTCGAGGAAGGTGGTGTAGTTCCAGCTCGGCGCCGTCTGGAAGACCTCGATGTGGTGGTGCTGCGGCACCAGGCCGAGCGCCTGGAAAAGGATCTCGATCACGAAGCCGGCGACGACCATCGCGAAGTACGACGTCCCGAGCAGGTAAAGGCTCATGCGTCCGCCGTAGTAGCGGCGGTAGATGTTGAGGATGGGCAGGATCAGCAGGTCGGCGAAGATGAAGCTGATCACGCCGCCGAAGCTGATGCCGCCGTTCCACAGCACCACGGCCAGCGGCACGTTGCCCACCGAGCAGACGAAGCTGAGCATGGCGATGACCGGCCCGATCAGCGGCCCCCACACCGCGGCGACGGCCGGGTCGCGCGCCACGAAAAGCGTCTGCCAGAAGCTGTCCGGCACCCAGGCGGCAAGCGCGCCGGCGATCAGAAAGCCGAGCGCCAGGTCCTGGGCCAGGCTCGCGACGTCCATGTAGAAGAAGTGGCTGATCGCCGTCAGGCGGTCACCCATGTGGTGCTGCATTGCGGCGTGGCCCTCCATCTTTCCGGCGAGGCCCTTCTCCGCCTGCGCCCGCGCCGCGTCGACCATGCGCGCCCGCAGCGTGTACTTGAAGACGACCGCGAGGATGGCGATCATCAGCAGCCCGCCGGCGAGCTCGGCGGCGAGGAACTGCCAGCCGAGGAGCACGAGCAAGACGAGGCCGAGCTCGAAGACGAGGTTCGTGCTGGCGAACTCGAAGAGGATCGCGTTGGCGAAGGTCGCGCCCTTGCGGAACAGCGCGCGTGCGACGGCGACCGCCGCGTAGGAGCAGCTCGAGCTCGCTGCGCCAAGGACCGCGGCGAACGTGACGCCGCGAAGACCGTCGCGGCCGAGCAGGCGCGTCACCGATTCGCGCGGAACGAGCGACTGCACGCCCGCGGAGATGAGGAAGCCGAGCACGAGCGGCCAAAGAACCTCCCAGAACATGAAGAAGGCCATCTCGAGGGCTTTCCAGATCGCGTCTAGCAGCGGAGGCACCGAACGCTTTATACATTCCCCCGAGTATGTGGTGGCGCGTGCTGGTGCTTTCGCTGCTGGTCTTCGTCGCCGCATTCGGCGCGCACGAGGTCCTGCACCTGCTGCTCATCTACGCCGTCGGCGGCTCGGGCGCGATCATCGTCAGGCCCTGGCGCATGGGCTACGTCGACTTCACGATCTACGCGCTGCACGCGCAGCCCTCGCAGCAGCTCGACGTGGTGCGGCAATCGATCGTGAACTTCTTCGGCCCGTTCCTCGCCGCCGTGCCGTTCGCGGCGCTCCTGCTCTACATCCGCCACCCCGTCGCGCTGGCCGCGCTTGTGGCCAACGTGGTGATCCTGGTCTTCTACGCGGTCATCGAGCTGGGCGACCTGCTGCTGGAGCAGGTGTGGAACACGGACGTTCCGCTGCTGACGACGCCTGAGTTCAACTACGGCGTGCCGCTGCTGATCATCGTCATCGCCGTCCTGACGGTCGTCGTCATCGAGTTTCTAAGAGGTAGAGGCAACCCAATCCCCGAGTGACGTGCACGTCGCGACCGGGTGCAGCCCGGGCGCGCTGCCGCCGCCGCAAGCCCACGCGCGGTCGCCGAACAGCGCCAGCTCGAAGCCGTGCCGCGGCGCGAGCATGTGCGCCGGCATGGTCCACGACTTGCCGGTGAGGACGTCGACCTGGTCGACGATGCGGGTCTCGCTCGCGTCCTGGCCCCCGGCGACGACCACGTCGCCGCTCGGAAAGGCGATCGCCCCTCCACCGCTCGTCGGCGTCGGGAGGTCGGTGAAGGGCCGCGACCACGCGCCCGTGGTCAGGAGCACGCAATCGATCCGGGCGGTCGTGGGCGAGCGGCCGCCGGCGACGCACGCGGTGTCGTCGAGGGCAAAGCCGAGGACGTGGTTTCGGGGGCTCGGCAGCGGATCGAGCACGCTCCAGCCGCCGGTCGAGGGGTCGTAGGACTCGGTCGGGCCGACATTGCCCGCGGCCGTGTTGCCGCCGATGGCGTACAGCCGGCCCGC
>CAYWTI010000213.1:0-4320 GCA_964461175.1 uncultured Actinomycetes bacterium
GACATCGATGACGCTGCCCGTGATGGCCGATCCCGCGCGTGGGGACCGCGCGCTCCGTCAGCTGGAGGTGTGGCTGGGTGTGGCGCCCTCTCGCGCGCGGAACAAATCAAGCAACTGATTGATTGAACTCGGTATGCTGGAACGCATGGCAACCGAGATCCGTCCTGTCCCTCGTGCCCCGGGATTCGTGTCCGTCTCCAACGGCCTCGCACGCCGGCTGCTGAGGCTTGGCCCCCTGATGGGTCCGAACGCGCTGCTGACCGTGCGCGGCCGCAAGAGCGGTGCGCTGCGCACCACGCCGGTGGCGCTGGTCGACGTCGGAGGCAGACGCTGGGTGATAGGCACGTTTGGCGACGTCAACTGGGTGCGCAACCTGCGCGAGGCCCGAAGGGCGACCATCGCGGTCGGAAAGCGCAGCGAGGACGTGGCCGCGCGTGAGCTCACCGTCGAGGAAGCGACCGCGTTCTTCCGGGACGTCCTCGGTCCCTACGCGCGCAGCTTGCGGGTCGGGCCGCTGCTCTTGCGCGTGCTGGGCGCGGGCGATATCCTGGCCGACCCCGCGGGATCGGCGCGCAAGCGGCCGGTCTTCGAGCTGAGCCGGTAGAGCACGTGGCGGCGGAGGGGATGTCCCTCCGGCACGTTGGGGTGGTCGAAGTCGTCGGCCGGGTCGTGCGTCATGCCGAGGCGCTCCATGACGGCGATCGAGCGGACGTTGGACGGCGCGGTCATGGAGACGATCTCTTCCAGGCCCAGCCGGCCGAACCCGTCGGCTAGCGCCGCCTGCGCCGCCTCGGTGGCGTAGCCCTTTCCCCAGTACGGCCGGTCGAGCCGCCACCCGACCTCGGTCGCGGGGGTGAAGTGCGCGGGGAAGGTGTGGCGGAGTAGGCCGACGAAGCCGATGAACTCCGCCTCGCCCGGGATCTCGACCGCCCACGGCCCGTAGCCCAGCTCTTCGAACTGGCGCTGGATGCGAGCGGCGAGGCCGTCGGACTGGGCGCGGGTGAGCGTGCTGGGAAAGTGGCGCATGACCTCGGGGTCGGCGTTCATGCGCGCGAACGGATCGAGGTCGGCCTCGCGCCACCGGCGGAGAATCAGGCGGTCGGTGCGAATCTCCGCCGGCGTCACGCCACGATGGTGTCACGCCGACCGCGACCGACGGCGTCGCGCCGTCAGGGCTTCTTGACGAAGGGCTGGCGGATCACCGTGCGCAACTTCTCGGGCTTGGCGCGGCGTGGGTCGCCGAGGTAGATCTCGTGGTGCTTCTGCTTGCGGCCGTCGAACGTGAACCTGCGGTCGTGGATGAAGGCGTGCAGGCGCTCGATGGTTGGGCCTTCGGCGGAATAGGGACCGACGTGCATGACCTGCGCCGCCGGGCCTTCGTGGAACGTGTCCAGGCGAAGCTTCTCGACCGCCGCCGACGGCCGCTTGCGCCGCAGGTCTGCGCGCACGCACTCGACGTCCGCGGGCGTGACGTCGTCGGGGACCATGATCATCGCGGTCCAGCGCCAGCTCGCCTTGGCGGCCGCGCCGAACACCTTCATGTCGGGCGCCCACCACAGGCCTTCCAACGGCGAGACGTGGAAGTCGGGCTTGCCCGCCTTCTTGAGCATGAACTTGAGGCCGTAAGCCGTTCCGTAGAGGGCCTCGATCGCCTCGCGGTACTGCGTGGCGGTGTTGGGGTCGCCCTCGCCGTCGACCATCACGAACTGCATCGGCGGCACGTCGACGATCTCGGGTTCGGTCGCCGGCGCCTTGTACAGGTCCGCCGGGCGTGTGAGCTGCTTCATCTTGCAAACCTCCGACGCCACGATGTCGCCGGGGCTTGCGGACGGAAAGGGCCGAACGGCTCTCAGGCTTGCGGCGGCGTGCCCCCACACGTGGCGTAGAGGGCGTCGTACAGGCCCATCTCGGCCTCCAGCTTCTCGAGGTCGCGGTCGCCGTAGAGGCGGCGAAAGCCCATGGCGATCGCTTTCAGGCCCGGCCCTTCTGGAGCCGTGTGCAGGTCGCCCTCGACGTCGGCGGCGTGGACGATCCGGGCCATCTTCCGCAGGGCCGGATCGTCGAGCCGGTACTTGAGCAGGATTGACTCGAAGGAGCAGCGGCCGTCGACGTGGCCGAGCTCGGCGCCCTCGACGTCATATGGGATCGCGTCCCGCTCGCGAGCGACGCGCTCTACGTCCTGGACGTCGACGTAGATGAACTCCGCGTCCTTGTCGATGAAGCGGCGGATGAGCCACGGGCATGCGATGCGGTCTACGGCCGCGTTCTTGCGCGTGACGAAGCGCATCAGCTGCTTCCCGGGCTCTCGCCCTGGCTGTGCTCGCGAAGGTGCTCGGCGACGTCCCACGTCCATAGCTCGACGACGTGGCCTCCCGGGTCGGTGACGTACGCGGCCCGGCCGCGGCCGCGGCCGTACTTCGAGTGGTCGTGGTCGAGGACCTCGAGGCCGGCGCCTCGCAGGCGTGCGACCGCGGCGTCGTACTCCGCCGCGGGGAGGTGCATGGCGTAGTGGACGTGCACGCCGCCGCGCCCCCCGCCGAGGCCGAGCTGCGGCCGCCAGAGACCGATCCGCGTGCGGTCGCCGGCCATCACCCAGATCGCGCCGCCGCGTTCCTTCCAGCGCTCGACGACCGGAAAACCGAGCAGGCCGGCGTAGAAGCGCTCGCCGGCGTCGAGGTCGGACATCTCGAGGGCGATCTCGCATACGCCCGTGACCGGCAATGATTCGTGGCTGTCTTGCATCCAGGCATTCTCTAGCCTCGCGCGGCGAAGGCGTCGGTGGCGCGGACGATCTCTGCGGTCACCAGCGGGCCGGTGCCGTGCCCTTGCTCTTCGACGACGACCAGCCGGGCGCGCGGCCACGCCGCCGCCAGGTGGCGCGCGTTGTCGAGCGGCGCGTGCACGTCGCCGCGCCCGTTGACGAGCACGCCGTCGATGCTCGCGAGAGCGTCCGCGTTGCGGATCAGCACCGCGTCCTCGAGGAACAGGTCGTGCGTGACGTAGTGCGTGACGATGCGCGCGAAGGCGAGCGCGTAGTCGGGGTCGCGAAAGCGCGGGGCCGGCTCCGGGGAAGGGGCCGACTCCCACAGGCACCACTCGGCCGCGGCCCTGCTGCGGACCTCTTCATCCGGGTCGGCGAGCATGCGCGCGATCGCGGCGGCGACCTCGTCGCCGGCCGCGCCCGCAAAGTCTGAGAGGCGGCGCCACTGCTCAGGAAACACGCCTGCGAGGCCACCGCGGAACGTCCACTCGACCTCGCTGTGCCGTCCGGTCGTGACGCCGAACAGGACCATCGCGGCCACGCGCTCGGGATGCGTCTCGGCGTACGCGAGCGACAGCGTGCTGCCCCACGAGCCGCCGGCGACCACCCATCGATCGATGTCGAGCCGCTCGCGCAGCCGCTCCATATCGCCGACCAGCGCTTGCGTCGTGTTGGAGGAGAGGTCGGTCGTCGCAAGGCTGGCGTGCGGGCGGCTGCGCCCGCAGTTGCGCTGGTCGAAGAGGATGGCGCGGTAGCGCGCCGGGTCGAAGAAGCGGCGAAACGCGGGCGAGCATCCCGAGCCGGGACCGCCGTGGACCACGAGCGCCGGCGTGCCTGCCGGGGTGCCGCAGGCCTCCCAATAGAGGACGTTCTCGTCCCCGACCTCGAGGGTGCCTGTCTCGTACGGCTCGATCTCCGGGTACACAGCGGTGAAATCGTGAACCGCGACGGGCGGTTCTGAAAGAGTTGTGGCGGTGAGGCGCGTCCACTACGCCTGGGTCGTCGCTGCGGTGACCTTCATCGCGCTGCTCGGCGCGGCCGGCTTCAGGGCGACGCCCGGCGTGCTCATCGTGCCGCTGCAGAACGAGTTCGGCTGGAACCGGGCGGTGATCTCCGCCGCCGTCTCCATCAACCTGATCCTGTTTGGCCTGACGGGCCCGTTTGCGGCGGCGCTGATGGACCGCTTCGGGTTGCGCGCCGTCACGGTCGGCGCGCTCATCACCGTCGCGACCGGCGCTCTGCTGACCACCGTGATGAACGCGCCGTGGCAGCTGTACCTGCTGTGGGGCGTGGTCGTCGGGCTGGGTACCGGCTGCATGGCGTCGGTGCTGGCGGCGACGGTCGCGAACCGTTGGTTCGTGCGCCGCCGCGGGCTCGTCCTTGGCGCGCTCACCGCGGCGGGCGCGACCGGCCAGCTTGTCTTCCTACCCCTGCTCGGATGGCTCGCCCAGACCTCGGGCTGGCGCCTGTCGGCCGTCACGGTCGCGATCGCCGCCCTCGCCGTGGTCCCGGTCGTGGCGCTGTTCCTGCGCAGCCGGCCGGCGGACATGGGCTTGCGC
>CAYWTI010000214.1:0-8636 GCA_964461175.1 uncultured Actinomycetes bacterium
GAGGCGCTGTACTCGGTGCAGCCGCAGCACGTCGAGCCCGACTTCGGCCACGCGATGACACATCTAGCGCTGAGCGTCGGCCGCCGCTCGATGGTGGTGATCCTCACCGACGTGCAGGACCCGGAGGCGTCGCGCGAGCTCGTCGCGCATGCCCTGCGCCTCGCGGCCCGGCACCTCGTGCTCGTGGTCGCGATGTCCGACCCGGCGGTCCTCGTCGCGCGCGATGCGCCGGTCGACAGCACGAACCGCGCCTACGAGTGGGCGGCCGCGGAAGAGTTCATCTCCAGCCGGCGCGAGAGCTTCGAGCTGCTGCGACGCGGCGGCGTCCTCGGCCTCGACGTCGTCGCCGGAAGGCTGAGCCCGGCGCTCGTCGAACGCTACCTCGAGCTCAAGGAGCGCGCTCTTCTCTAGCCCGGCGCCCGCTGAAAAGCAGGTACGAGCACAGGAGCACGCCGGTCGTCCGGCCGATCGCGACCTTGATGGGGAAGGGGGTGGCGGACGGCGACACGTTGCCCTCGATCGTGCCGGCGACGACGAGCATCGGCGCCAGGCCCGCCAGGATCGTGAAGGCGCGGCCGGTCGCGAGCACAAGCGCGTCTGAGCGCTTGCGATTGCCCGGGGAGACAAGAGCCCACCCCATCATCAGCCCGCCAGCGCTCACTGCGATGACGATCGACAGCTCGAGCACGCCGTGCGCGATCACGAACTCGAACAGCCCGCCGCCGAGCCCGTAGGCGGCCGTCAGCCCGAAGAGCCCGCCGAGCGAGATGCCGTTGGTGATCAGGACGTAGATCACGGGCAGCGCGAAGGCGACTCCGAGCCCGAACGCGAGCATCACCACCTCGATGTTGTGGGTCATGATCACGCCCGCCAGCTGGACGCGCTCGTCCGCGGGTATGTCCGTCCACAGCTGGTGGTGATGCACCTGGTCGATGAGGCGCGGGTCGGCGATCGCATAAGCCGCATCGGGATTGGCGAGGACGACGAAGAAGCTGATGAACGCGGGCACGAAAAGCAGCCCGGCGGAGGCGAGAAGGTAAGGCCACGCTCCGCGGTACGTCTGCGGCAGCGTTTCGACGTAGAAGCGGCGGATGCGTTTCATCACCTCGCCGCCCCGCCGGTAGACGACGCCGTGGCCCCGCGCGACAAGCCCGTTCAGGTAGCGGTGCACGGGCTCGTCCGGCCAATCGCGCTGCGCGCGCGCAAGGTCCGCCGTGGCGCGGCGGTAGAGCGCGGCCATCGTCAGCACCTGCGCGGGCGACAAGGCGTTGAGCCTGCTCGAGCCCGCTCGGGCAAGAAGGTCTTCGAGCCGGTTCCAGTCCTGGCGGCGCAGCGTCACGAATTCCTCCGAGCGCACGATTAGGACAATAGCCATGGAATGAGCCGCCCGCTCCCGGACACCGATCTCGTCGTCGCCACCCCCGAGCGCGTGTCGTTCGACTACCAGGTCGCCGGCCTCGCCACGCGTGGCATCGCGGAGCTGCTCGACCTCCTCATCCTGTCTCTCGTGCTGGCGGGCGTGTATTTCGCGGCCGTCGCCGTCGCGGCGGCAGGCAGCGTGACCGCCGGCTACCTCATCGCGGTCATCGGCACGTTCCTCGTCGTCTTCGGATACCACTGGGCGTGCGAGGCGTTCTGGTCCGGTCAGACGGTGGGGAAGAAGGCGTTCCGCCTGCGCGCGGTGGGTGATCGCGGCGAGCCGCTCACGTTCGCGCAGGCCGGGATCCGCAACGTGGTCCGGATCGTGGACTTCCTGCCGTACGCCTACGGTGTCGGCCTGGTGGTCCTGTTCATCAACGGCCGCGGCAAGCGGCTCGGCGACCTTGCCGCGGGGACGATCGTGGTCAAGGACTCGGACTACCTGCCGCTGTGGCGGGTGCCCGGCGGGAGGCCGTCGGATCCGCCGCCGCCACCGCCTCTCTTGTCGCCAAACGCGCCCGCGCCGGCGTTTTCGCCCCGGCCTTTGACGACAAGCGCGCAGCCGCCGGCCGCACCCGCGTCGCAGGCGGAGCTGTTCCTGCGGCGCATCGATCCCGACCTGCGCCGCTTCGTCGCCGCCTACGCGCGCCGCCGGCCCGAGCTGCCGCCACCTCTCCGCGCCCAGCTCGCCGGCCAGGTCCAGGACCGGCTGAAGGCGGCCGCGAGCGATGTCTTCGACCAGTTCGGCCCGCTCGCGGCGCTCGACTACCTCGCCGACCTCGAGCGCGGGAGTCAGTAGAGCCAGTCGCGAACCTGGTCGGGGGTCAGGTTGCCGCCGGTCAGGATCGTCGCGACCCGTTTCCCAGCGAACTCGGCGGCGTGCTCGTTGATCGCCGCGATACCGGCGACCGCCGACGGCTCGACGACCAGGCCCGCGTCGGCCAAGAGCCAGCGCATCGCCTCTCGCATCGCGTCGTCACCGACGAGCACCACGTCGTCGACCGTGTTCGCCATCATCGCGACCGCCTCCGCCACAGGCACCCGCACGCTGACGCCGTCGGCGATGGTGGCGGCGGGCGCCTCGACGACGCCGCGCGCGCGCCACGAGCGTTCCATCGCCGGGGCGCCCTCCGCGCACACGGCGACGACTCGCGTGCGCGGCGAGGCGTGCTTCAGCCACGTGCCGACGCCATTGACGAGTGAGCCGTTGCCCAGCGGTACGAGCACGGCGTCAAGCGGCTCGGGCAAGCGCGTCAGCTCGAGCGCGATGGTGCCGGCACCCTCACCGATCGCACCGATCCGCCCATCCTCGACGAAGAGCTCGCTGCGTTCGCCGGCGTGGCGGCGCGCCGCGGCCTTGGCGTCGTCGAAGTCGCCGGCGTGCAGCTCGATCCTGGCGCCCAGCCTGCGCATGCGCTCGATCTTGAGCGGGCTCGCGGTATGCGCCGCGAACACGGTGAGCCGGACGCCGCGTTTGCGGCAGGCGTAGGCAACGCCCTGGCCGAAGTTGCCTGCCGACGCGCAGACGATCCCAGCCTTGGCGTCGTCGCCCAGGCTGTGCAGCAGGAAGTCGGCGCCCCGACCTTTGAAGCTGCGGATGGGATTGGCCGTCTCGACCTTGAGCACGGTCGTGACCCCGAGCCGGTCGGAGAGCGGCTCGCACACGTACTGCGGCGAGCTGAGGAAGACCGGATCGATCGCGGCCGCTGCCTCGCGGATGCCTTCGACGGTGATCGCTTCGTTCACGGCCGGAGGATAAGAAAAGACGCCACCCTGGGGGTAGTCAGAGTGGCGTCGTGACGCTCATCTAGAGAAACGCGTGGGCCGGTAAAAAGGTACGGGCCGACTTGTAAAAGAACGAACATGGGTTCAGAGTCTCTGCAATGCCGAAGCCGACCGTGACGTTCGTCTGCACCGAATGCGGCGGCGAAAGCCTCCGCTGGGCCGGCCAGTGCCCTCACTGCCGGGCGTGGAACACGCTCCAGGAATTCCACACGCGCAAGGCCGGCAAGGACGCCAGGGCGCGGCCGCTCGAACCCGCGCGCGCAGTCGCGCTGACCGAGCTCGCACCCGACGATGCACCGCGGACGCGGCTGGCGTGGGGCGAGCTCAACCGGGTGCTCGGCGGCGGTGTCGTTGCCGGCAGCCTCGTCCTCATCGGCGGCGAGCCGGGTGTCGGGAAGTCGACGCTCCTCATGCACGCCGCGGCCCAGGTCGCGTCTGCCGGCAAGGTGCTGTACGTCTCGGGCGAGGAGTCGGGCCAGCAGGTCCGGATGCGCGCGCAGCGCCTGGGGGCGCTCGAGCCCGGCATCCTGCTGCTGGCCGAGAACGATCTCGACGCGATCTGCGAGGCGATCGGGGCCGAACGGCCAAAGCTCGCGATCGTCGACTCGATCCAGACGGTCACCGACGCCGGTTTCGAGGGCAGCGCGGGCAGCGTCACCCAGGTTCGAGAATCCGCCGCCCGGCTGATGCGCCTCGCCAAGGAGACCGGGGTGCCCGTCTTCCTGGTCGGGCACGTCACGAAGGACGGTTCGATCGCTGGACCGAGGGTCCTGGAGCATATCGTTGACACGGTGCTCTACCTCGAAGGCGACCGCCGGCAGGAGCTTCGGCTCCTGCGCGCGACCAAGAACCGCTTTGGCTCCGCCGAGGAGATCGGCGTCTTCGCCATGGGCGAGAACGGCCTCGAGGAGGTGCCCGACCCGTCGGCGGCCATCCTCGCCACGGCCGCGCCGTCGGCCCCCGGGACGGCGATCGTGTCGGTGCTCGAGGGCACGCGGCCGCTGCTCGTCGAGGTCCAGAGCCTGGTCAACAAGACCCAGAGCATGGTCCGCCGGGTGGCGAACGGCCTGGACGTGAACCGGGTGCACATGATCCTCGCCGTCCTCGAGCGGCGCCTCACCAACGTCTCGTTCGCGCAGAAGGACGTGTTCGTCAGCGTGGCGGGCGGCATCCGCATCACGGAGCCGGCCGCCGACCTCGGTCTCGCCCTGTCGATCGTCAGCAACGAGCTCGCCAGGCCAATGCCGGACGGCCTGGTCGTGATCGGAGAGCTGGGCTTGACGGGCGAGGTGCGCCGCGTCGGCCACCTCGAGCGCCGCCTGCAGGAGGCGGCGCGTCACGGCATGACGCGCGCTTTGATTCCGGCCGGCTCGAAAGCTGGACGGCCTTCCGGCCTCGCCGTGGTCGAGGTCCGGTCCATGGCGGAGGCCGTCTCCGCCGCATTTCCTTCACCTATCCGGTCCGGCGTTTTCATAGAGGAGACGGGACTTGTTCCCACGGGATCCGCGGCTTCGCCGTGATCTCGGGGGTTCCCTGAGGAACGTCTCTTGAGGAGGTAGTCGTGAACCGTTCCGAGTCTCTAGCCCGATGGGTCGGGGGAGGGCTCGGGGTCCTCGGTGGTTTCCTGCTCGGTTATTTCATGGTCCGCGGCCTTGGCAACCAGGGCCACCCGGGCTGGGCGATCATCGGGCTGACCACGCTCGAAGGTTTGATCTTCGCGTACCTCGGGACGCCGTATGTCCTCGGCGGGTGGCGAAGGTTCAACTTCAGCTTGACGAGCACCCCGCTGCCGGACCTCTTGAGCGGACTTCTCGGCATGATCGTCGGCCTCGTCATCGCCGTCCTCATCGGCGTCTTCGTGCGCGACTTCCCGTACGGCCTCGAGCTTTCCGCCGTGCTCGCGCTCCTGCTAGCTCTGCAGGGCGCGTCGGTCGGCCTGACCCGGCGCGCCGAGCTGACCTCGCTCTTCTTCGGCGGCTCCAAGTCGACCGACACCCACCGCATCACCGCGGTCTTGCTGGACACGTCCGTGATCATCGACGGCCGGATCCTGGACATCGCCAAGACCGGCTTTCTCGACATGCCTCTCATCACGCTCAGCTCGGTGCTGCGCGAGCTGCAGACGGTGGCCGACTCGGCGGACGCGACGAGGCGAAGGCGCGGCCGGCGTGGACTCGACGTGCTGACCGAGATGCAGAAGGCGCCGGCCATCGACCTGCAGGTGACCGAGGACGACAGCCAGCCGACCGGCGACATCGACAATCACCTTGTGCAGACGGCCAAGCGCAAGGGCTGGGCGATCATGACCAACGACTTCAACCTCAACCGCATCGCGCGGCTCGAGGGCGTCAGCGTGCTCAACCTCAACGAGCTCGCGCAGGCGATGCGGCCCGTCGCGATCCCCGGCGAGGAGATCATCGTCACGGTCGCGCGCGAGGGCAAGGAGCCCGGCCAGGGCGTCGGCAGCCTCGACGACGGCACCATGGTCGTGATCCAGAACGGCCGCCGGCTGATCAACCAGACGATCACCGCGTTGGTGACGTCCGTGATCCAGACGTCCGCTGGGCGGATGATCTTCGCCGAGCCGAACGGTGGCACCGAGGCCCGGCGCTCGGCGACACGCGCGCGGCGAGAGGAGAAGGCGCCCGATGCCTAACGTCGGCGCGATCGTCGCCGCGGCGGGAACCGGCTCGCGGCTCGGGCGTGGAAGCAAGGCGCTCGTTCGCCTCAACGGCCGGACGACGCTGGCCCGCGTGCTCGAGCTGTTTCTCGCCCTGGACGAGGTGGACCGCATCGTCGTCGTCGGCCCGCCATCGCGGCTCGAAACCGCGGAGCGGGAGGTCGCGGCCCTCTCGCCGCGCAAGCCGGTGATCGTGAAAGCCGGGGGCGAGAGCCGGCAGGACTCTGTGCGCATGGGCCTGGCCGCCCTGGGCGACTGCGACTTCGTCCTCGTCCACGACGCCGCGCGCCCGCTGGCGACGGCGACGCTGGTCCGCCGGGTGCTCGCGGCCGCGATGGAGACCGGCGCCGCGTTCCCGGCCATCAGCCCCCGCGACGCCGTCAAGCGCGTCGAGGGCAACAGGCTCGTCGAGTCGCTCGACCGCTCGCTCATCGTCCTGGCCCAGACGCCGCAGGGCTTCGCCTACGAGCTGCTCGCGCGCGCGCACCGCGAGGCGGCGGACGCCGGGCTCGTGGGCGACGACGACGCGCAGCTCGTCGCGGCGACCGGCCACGCGGTGACCGTGGTCCCCGGCGAGCCGGCGAACATCAAGCTCACGACGCCGGAAGATCTCGAGGTCGTCGAGTCGCTGATTCGCGAGCACGAAGCCTCCCGAGTCTCGTAGTTGAGGGTCGGCATCGGCTACGACGTGCATCCCCTCGTGCCGGGGCGCCCGCTCGTGCTCGGAGGCGTGCGCATCGAGCACCCGGCCGGGCTCGACGGCCACTCCGACGCCGACGTGCTCACGCACGCGGTGATCGACGCGATCCTCGGCGCCGCCGGCCTGGGCGACATAGGGACGCACTTCCCGGCAGGCGACGCGCGCTTCAAGGACGCCTCCAGCCTCGACATGCTCAGCACGGCGGTGGCGGCGGTGCGGGCGGCGGGCCACCGCGTCGTCAACGTCGACTGCACGGTGATCGCGCAGGCGCCGCGCCTCGCCGAGCACCTTGGGGCGATGAAGGCAAACCTCGAGTCGCGCGCGGGGGGCGCGGCGGTCAACGTGAAGGGCAAGTCGCCGGAGGGGATCGGCGCGCTTGGTCAGGCCGCGGGCATCGCGGCGCAGGCAGTCGCGACAATCGAGGAGCTGTGACGCTCCGCCTGCACAACACGCTCTCGGGCGAGAAGGAAGACTTCACGCCGCTCCACGAAGGCGAGGTCCGCATGTACACGTGCGGTCCGACGGTGTGGAACTACGCACACGTCGGCAACCTCCGCGCATTCCTGTTCTACGACCTCGTGCGCCGACATCTCGCGGTGAGCGGCTACCGCGTCACCCACGTGATGAACCTCACCGACATCGACGACCGGATCCTGGACCAGGCGATGCACGCGGGAACAACGATCGGCGATTACGTCCAGCCGTACGTGGACGCGTTCTTCGAAGACATGGCGGCGCTGCGCGCGCAGCCGGCGGAGCACTACCCCCGCGCGACCGAGCACATCCCAGAGATGGTCGCGATGATCTCGACGCTGCTCGAGCGCGGCAACGCGTACATCGCCGACGGAGACGTCTACTTTCGGATCGCCAGCTTTCCGAAATACGGTGAGCTCTCGCACCTCGACCGTGCGGGTCTCAAAGCCGGCGCACGCGTCGCCACCGACAAGTACGAGAAGGAGTCGGTCAGCGACTTCGCGCTGTGGAAGAGATCGCAGCCGGGCGACGAGACGCTTGGCGCGTCGTGGGATGCGCCGTTCGGGCGCGGTCGTCCGGGCTGGCACATCGAATGCTCGGCGATGAGCAAGCGCTACCTCGGCGACACGCTCGACATTCACGCGGGCGGAGTCGACCTGATGTTCCCTCACCACGAAAACGAGATCGCGCAATCGGAGGCGGCCAACCACGAGCCCTTCGCGCGCGTGTGGCTCCACTCCGAGCACCTGGCGGACGCGACGGGCGAGAAGATGTCGAAGTCGGCCGGGGGCTTCACGACGCTGCGCGACCTGGTCGCAAACGGTCAGGATCCCCTCGCGATCCGCATGTTCCTCATCGCCAACGCGCACTACCGCTCGCGCGTCCGCCTGAGCGCCGAGGCGCTGCACGCCGCCGCCGAGCAGGTGCGGCGGCTGCGCGAGTTCGCCGACCGCGTCCATCGCTCGCCGGCGGCCGAGCGGGACGACGCGATGCTGGCGCAGCGCACGGCCGGGGTCCGGGACGCGTACCGCGCCGCGCTGGACGACGACCTGAACCTGCCCCAGGGGGTCGGCGTCGTGTTCGACCACATCCGTGAGGCCAACGCCGCCCTTGACGCCGATCGCGTCGGACCGTTGAACAAGGCGGCGCTGCTCGCGCTGCTCGACGACGTGGACGCGCACCTCGATGTCCTTAGGGTCGAAGAGCCGGGGCTGGCCGCCGAGGTGGAGCGCCTGGTCGCGGAGCGGGAGGATGCGCGCAAGGCTCGCGACTTCGCCCGCGCCGACCGCATCCGCGAGGAGCTGCGCGGGCTGGGTATCGCGCTGGAGGATTCGAAGGACGGCGTGCGGTGGCGGCGAGTGACGCCGCCGGCTACGAAGGTAGAGCGGTCCTGACCCTTCCCGTCTCCAGGTCGTGGTAGTGGCGAGGGATTCGGGTCACATCCTTGCCGAAGAGGACCAGCTCCCACGCCGCCTCGCCGATCCCCTGCTGGCTGTGGATGTCGCCCGGCGGATCGGGCCACGTGACGAAATCTCCCGGCGCCAGCACCTTCTCGTACAGCAGCGACACCCGGCCGCC
>CAYWTI010000215.1:0-10500 GCA_964461175.1 uncultured Actinomycetes bacterium
GCGCGCGGCAAGTGCGTGATCTTCTCCACGCACGTCCTTCACGACGCCGAGCGGCTCTGCGACCGCGTGACGATCATCCACGAGGGCCGCGTCGTCGCCGAGGGACCGACCGCGGAGGTCAGGGGAGCGGCGGCCGATCTCGAGGACGCGTTCCTCTCGCTGGTCGCCTCGCGATGAGCGCGGTCGCGATCGTGTTTCGCAAGGAGATGCGGGAGATCCTCCGCGACCGCCGCACCCTGGTCGCGATCGCGCTGGCTGCGCTCGCCACGCCGGTCGTCCTTTACGTCATCGCCACGGTCTCGACACGCACGGCCGAGCAGGCGTACACCGTCGGCTACAGCGGCGAGATCCCTAGCGGCCTCGCCATCCTGTTCAGGGCCACCGACCTGAGGCTCCAGCAGGTCGCGGATCCCGCCGCCGCCGCGAGGCAGCAGGTCGACCTCGGCGTCGTGTTCACGAGCGGCGGGCTGGACGAGTACTACGACCCCACGCGGCAGAGCGCGCAGGTCGCCGACATCCGCCTGCAGACGATCTTGAGCCGCTACGACGCGGCCAAGATCGCCTCCGCTCTGCAGGCGAAGGGCGTCGACCCCTCTGTGCTGAACCCGCTGCCCGTGACCGTGCATCCATTGAGCTCGCCCGAGCAGGCCGCGGGAAATGGCTTCCTCAGCTTCTTCCTTCCGTACATCCTGATCACGATGACGCTGACCGGCGGCCTGTCGGCCGCGCTCGACGCGAGCGCCGGCGAGCGCGAGCGCAAGACGCTCGAAAGCCTCCTCCTGACGCCCGCGCCGCGCGGGCGGGTGCTGGTGGGCAAGATCCTGGCCGTCAGCGCCATCAGCCTCACCGCCGCGCTCGCGGCCATCGGCTCGATGCTCATCGCGCTGACGCAGATCAGGTTCGGCGGGTCGGCGAACGCGTCGTTCCCTGTGCACCTGAACCCGCTCGCCGCCATCGTCATGACCTGGCTGGCCGTCTTGCTGGCGGCGACGTTCGCGTCGCTCACCGTCGCTCTCGGAACGCTGGCGCGCAACTTCCGCCAGGGCCAGGCTTACGCCACGCCGCTCTACTTCGTGACGATCTTCCCCGCGTCGATCGTGCTCTTCATCCCCGATTTCAACCCGAACCTGGCGTACTACGCTATCCCGATACTGAACGCCGTCCTCGTCCTGCGCGACGCGATCGTCCATGACTCGGTCTCGGCGGCCGCGCTCGTGGTCACCTCGGCCAGCCTGGTCGTCACCGGCGCACTTTGCTTCTACGCCGCACTCAGGCTTTTCAGCCGCGAAGCGTTGCTCGTCCGTTCTTGAGGAGGAGGGACTTTGCGCCGGCGTCTTGAGCTCAGGGATTTGCGGAGCCTCGAGCGACGAAGCATGTACTCGATCTTCCATCCGCTCGACCCGAACGAGCGCCTGCCCCGCGAGCTCTTGCTGGCCGGCCGGCGGCACCGGTGGTTCGACGACAGCCGCGTGCTGTGGATCATCGGCTTCGCCTACATGCCGGTGCTGATCCTCGGCGTGATCGTGATGGGATCGCTGCACGTGAACGAGGCGCTGGAGCTCGCGGTGGTCTGCCTTGCCTTCGTCGGCCTGCTTGTCTTCGTCAGCAGGGCAAACCGCGTATAACCGTGCCATGACCGAAGCTGTGATCGTCGCCTACGGGCGCTCGCCGATCGGACGCGCGCGCAAGGGATCCCTCGTCGACGTCAGGCCCGACGACCTCGCCGCCCACGTGGTGACGAAGGTCCTCGACAAGGTCCCGGGGCTCGATCCCTCGCAGATCGAAGACCTCATCTGCGGCTGCGGCCTGCCCGGTGGCGAGCAGGGACACAACATCGGCCGTGTCGTCTCGATCCTCGCCCGGCTCGACGTTCCCGGCGTGACGGTTAACCGCTACTGCTCGTCCTCCTTGATGACCACGCGCATGGCCGCACACGCCATCGAGGCCGGCGAGGGCGACGTCTTCCTTTCGGTCGGCGTCGAGTGCGTGTCGCGCTACGGCAGCGGCTACCCCGACGCGCCCGACACCTACAACCCGAAGCTCGTCGCCGGCAACACGGAGGAATACCCCGACGTCTACATCGCGATGGGTCACACGGCGGAGAACGTGGCCCAGCGCGAGAAGATCTCGCGCGAGGAGCAGGACCGCTACGCGGTCAAGAGCCAGGCCGCGGCGGTGAAGGCTCGCGAGGACGGCTTTTTCGACCGCGAGATCGTCCCCGTGCCGCTTCCGAACGGGCAGACGTTCACCCGGGACGACGGGCCGAGGCCGGGGACGACGATGGAGGTCCTGGCGACGCTGCAGCCCGCGTTCCGCGACGGCGGGACGGTGACCGCGGGCAACGCGTGCCCGCTCAACGACGGCGCGGCGGCGGTCGTGGTGATGTCGGCCAAGCGGGCCAAGGAGCTCGGCATCGAGCCGCTGGCTCGCGTGGTCTCGACCGGACTGTCGGCGCTGGAGCCGGAGTTCATGGGCCTTGGCCCGATCGACGCCTCGAAGCAGGCACTCAAGCGGGCGAAGATGACCATCGACGACATCGACATCGTCGAGATCAACGAGGCGTTCGCGGCGCAGGTCATCCCGTCCGCGCGCGGCATCGGCGTCGACCCGTTCAGCGACAAGCTCAACCCGCACGGCGGCGCGATCGCCCTCGGCCACCCGTTCGGCATGACAGGCGCGCGCATCCTGTGCACGCTGCTCAACGGCCTGCGCGAGAGGGACAAGACGTTTGGCCTGGAGACGATGTGCGTCGGCGGCGGCCAGGGGATGGCGATGATCCTGGAGCGGCTGAACTAGGCCGGATCCTTTTCCGCACGAGACTGCAGTCCCGCGCGGAGATGTCCCCGGTATTCCGCACGCGACTGCAGCGAGGCGCGGAAAGTCGGCGGCTACGGGACGGTGATCCAGCGGTCCTGGCCGGCGATCACGATGCGGTAGTGCCCCGGCCCGGTGATGTATGCGGTCATCTCCCCACTCATCGCGTTGCCCAGCTGCCGCGGCCATTCGACTCCGAACTCCTCGAGCTGCATCTCGTCGCCGGCCGCGTCGTAGACCGCCGGCCGGAACACGTCCAGGCCCTGGTTGGGGGAGGTGGCCGGCGGAACGTACGTGATCGGGCCGGTGATCTTCACGTGCACGATCAACGTCCGGCCCGCGGCGGCGATCCCCGTGAACGTGTAGGTCGCGTTGTCCGTGTGCACCGGCGCTGGGACAGGGAGCGTGTTCGCCTGGCCCGACACCAACGTGGCACGCAGCGTCCAGTCGCCTGCGAGAGTCTTCCAGGGCGGCTTCTCCCACTGGGGAACGATGCCCGTCACGTGGAAGGTCAGACGCGCGCCTACCTCCGACGCCGGCCAGACCAACGGCATGAACTGGACCACGTTCGAGCCGCCGACGAGATTCGGCGCGTACGTGTGCCCGAACTGGTCGGTGAGCGTGAAGTCGTCGTAGGACAGACCCCAGTCACCGACGTTCATGCCGTAGCCCTTCGGGTTGCCGTCGAGGCCCTTGCCGTCGATCGAGACGAAGAGGACCATGCGCAGCCCGTCGGCGAACCCGCCCTCGAGCTTGAGGGTGTGGCCGGACGACGTCGCCGAATCGCCGAACACCGTGATGTCGCCACCGCCGAGACCGACGGTGTGGAGCATCCGCCCGGAGATCGGTCCGACGCCAGGCGTGTCCGCAAGCGCCTGGGCGTAGCGCGGCGCGAAGTACGCGGCGACGATGTTGACGAGAAGCACGGCGAGGAGCGTCGCGGCGACCGCGCTCGAAGCGATCACCAACCGCGGCCGGGTGCTCACGGGCGGGCGCGTGGACGGCTCGAAGCTGCCCAGCTCCTGGACGGCCCGCGCGTCGGGGTCGGTGAGCGTCGCCGTCCGCGGCAAGGCGCGCAGCCTTGTCTCGACGTCTTCGGCCGAGATCGGGTTGCTCATCGGGTTCCTCCTGTTGCGTCTTCGGTGAGCCTGGCGCGCAGGGCTTCCCGTGCGCGCAAGAGGAGCTGCTTCGCGGCCGGCTCCGAGCAGCCGATGATTCGGGCGACGTCGACCGTGCTCATGTCCTCGCAGTAGCGCAGCCACAGCGCAGCGCGCTGCCGGGCCGGAAGCGTGCGCAGCGCCGCCAGCAGCTCGGGATCGATGGCCGTCGCGATGGGGTCCGGTGCCGGCGCATCCCAGGCCTCGGGAAGCGGCAGCCAGTCATGCACCGGTCCGCGGGCCGCGCGGTAGACGATGGCGAGAAACCACGGTCGGAACTCGCCCGTCCGCGTGCGGCGGTACCTCCACGCGCGCAGGGCGGCATCCTGGACCACGTCGGCGGCGCCGTCTGTATCGCGCCCAAGCTGGCGCGCCAGCAGGAAGGCGGAGCGGCTCACGAGCCGGAATGCCGCGTCGAACTCGGCCCGCTCGTCGGCCGGTGCGAGCGCGTGCTCCGCGATCACCATCGCCTGTAAGACTGCTGCAGCCGCGGGTTGGTAACGCGCTTCGAGAGGCCGCGGCCCGCTCGATCACCGGCTGGTCGCGGGGAGCGTCAGGCCCGGGATTCGCTGTAGAGGCCGGCGAGCACGCGCTCGAGCAGGCTTCGCAAGCTCGCCCGCTCCTCCTTCGACAGGCCGCGCAGGACCTCGTCCTCGAGGCCGTCGCGCGCCTTGTCCGCGCGCTCGAGCGCGCGGCGCCCGGCGGCGGTGATCTCGACGATGTGGCGCCGGCGATCGTTGGGGTCGCGCTTGCGGACAGAGAGCTGCCCCGCCTCGAGCTCGTTGAGGATCAGTACGACGCTGTTCGCGTCCATGAAGAGGGCGCTCTCCAGCTCCTGCTGGCTGATGCCCGGGTGGTCGCGGATGTAGCCAAGCGTCATGTACGGCTTGAAGCGCATGCCGAGCAGCTCCTCGCCCGTGCGCCGGTTGAGCGCTTTGTGGATCTGCGTCAGCAGAGAGACGAAGCCGCCGTCAGCTTTCACCTTCATCGATTCTATCACTGACTATTAATGTTCCCAGCCTCCAGATAATCCATGCAATAAGGATCGTGATGATCCTGTTCTAGTGATCATCCGACGTCCGGTTGTTCTTTGGAGGGTCTCATGACTTCGAATCTTCGACGGTGGGTTGCGCTTGTGGTCGTATGCCTCGGACAGCTCATGATCATGCTCGACGCGACGATCGTGAACGTGGCGCTGCCCTCGATCCAGCGCGACCTCGCGTTCACCCAGGCGAACCTGACGTGGGTCGTCAACGCCTACCTCATCGCGTATGGAGGTTTCCTCCTCGTGGCGGGCAGGCTGGGCGACCTGATCGGCCGGCGCAAAGTCTTCCTTGCCGGCGTCTTCCTGTTCACCTTCGCGTCCCTGGGCAGCGGCTTCTCGGCCACGGCCAGCGACCTCATCGTGGGCCGGTTCCTCCAGGGCCTGGGCGCTTCGCTGGCGGCCGGCGTGATCATCGCCATCATCGTCACGGAGTTCCAGAAGCCCGCCGAGCGCGCGCAGGCGATGAGCGTCTTCACGCTCACGATCGCGGCCGGTGGTTCCCTGGGCCTGCTGGCCGGGGGCTTCCTGGTCGAGTGGACGAACTGGCACTGGATCTTCTTCATCAACCTGCCCATCGGAGCGGCAACGATGGCCCTCGGAGCGGCCTTGATCCGCGAGAACGAAGGCCTGGGACTGCGTCACGGTCTCGACGCCGCCGGCGCGGCGATCGTCACGGCGGCGCTGATGCTCGGCGTGTACGGCATCGTGACGGCGAGCGACTACGGCTGGGCGTCGCTGCACACGGCCGAAACGGAAGGCGCGGCCGTCGTCCTTCTGGCCGTGTTCGTCGCCCTGGAGTCGCTGCTTCGCAACCCCCTGGTCCCGCTGCGCATCTTCCGCATCCGCTCGCTCACCGGCGCCACCGCCGCACGGGCGCTCCTGTTCAGCGGGCTGTTCACGAACTTCTTCGTCGGAGCGATCTACCTGCAGAACACGCACGGCTACAGCGCGTTCGCGACCGGGCTCGCCTTCCTGCCGACCACGCTCATGACCGGCGTGATGTCCGCGGGCGTCGCCGCCCGCATGATGGCTCGGCTCGGGCCGCGGAACCTGCTGATGGTCGGGCTCGCCGTCATCGTCGCGGCGCTGATGATCCTGTCCCGCGTCGGCCCGGACACCGCCTACGCGCCGTCGCTTCTCCTCGCCTACATCCTGCTCGGCACGGGCGGCGGCATGTCGTTCCTTCCCCTGCTCGTGATCTCGATGTCCGATGTCCCTCTGGCCGACGCGGGCCTGGGCTCCGGCTTCAGCAACGTCGTCATGCAGGTCGGCGGCGCACTCGGTCTCGCCTCGATCACGTCGATCTCGACCTCGGCCGCGCGGGGCGCCGGCTCGATCCAGCTCGCGTACCTCCTGGCGGCGGTGTGCGTGGCGGCCTCCTTGATGGTCGCCGTCACCGTGCTGCGCGCCCCGGCGCAGCCCGTTTTCACTCGCGACGAGACGCCGATCGAGGAGGCCGCTTAGAAAGACAATCGCGGGTGAGGACTCTGTCCTCCCCCGCGGGCCCCCTCCTGTTTCACAGGGGACGCCAAGGAGGCGTTTGGAAGACGCGACGCTCGGGGACGGCCGGAATGAATCCGGCCTACAAGCAACCCCTCAATTGAATCGCGGGTGAGGACTCTGTCCTCCCCCGCGGGCCCCCTCCTGTTCCACAGGAGACGTTCAGGCAGAAGACTGTGTGTGGTGGTGGAGAAACGCGACGAGGCGTTCGATGTCCGACTCGTCGTTCCACCACCCCACCGACGCGCGGAGCCAGCCGTCCGGAAGGTAGCGGAAGACCACGCCCGCGGCCTCCGCCCGCTTCACGATCTCGGCCGGTTCGCCCGGGACGCGGAACGATATGAGCGCCCCCTGCCCGGCTTCGGTGCGCACCTCCGCGCCGGCCGCGAGAATCGCCTCGCGGCAGCGCGCGACCATCGACGCGGCGCGCTCGAAGCCCCAGTCCGGGAGGTCTTCGACCGCCGCCAGCAGGCCGGCGACCATGGAGGTCGCCAGGTGGGTGACCATGAGCCGCGCGGCGTCTTCGGCCATCGAGGCCGCGAACGCCTGCATGCGGGGCCGCAGCGTCGTGTGATCGGCGACGTACAGCGCGCCCGTCGTCTCCGGGCCGCACAGCCATTTCTGCCCCGACACCGTGTACCAGTCCGCGACCGACGCGTCGACGGGGATCGCGCCGACCGACTGCGCTCCGTCGACGAGAAGCGGCAGCCCGGTTTCCCGCTTGATATCGGCCAGGGGAAGGACGTGGCCGTTGAGCCACAGCACGTGCGAGAGGGCGATGAGCTTCGTCCGCGGCGTGACCTGCTCGAGCACGGCCTGCAGCGCCTCCGCCGCCGGCCGCTCCATCACCCGCGCCACCTTGATCTGCGCCCCCGACGCCCGCAGGGGCATCGACAGCCCCGGGTGCTCGGCGTCGGTCGTCACGACCTCGTCGTCGGGATCGAGGCGCAGGCCTGTGACGACGATGTTGCATCCCTCGGTGGTGGAGGTCGTCAGCACCACCTTCTCGGCCGGCACCTTGACGAGCGCCGCAATCCGGTCGCGAAGCCGCACGCCGGTTGCCATCGCGCCCTCCCACCCGCTCGCGGCGCCGCGGCCGCGCTCCAGGCCCAGGCGCTCCACGTCGCGCATCGCCTCGACCGTGCGCGTCGACAGCGGCCCGACCGAGCCGGCGTTCATGTACGCAACGTGATCGAAGACAGGAAAGCGGGCGCGGGCCTCCGCAGGTGTCGCGGTCATCTCGTTCTCCGGTAGAAGCGGCACGGCGGCGATTCCGCCGTGGTGTGGAAGTTCCAGTGCCGGCACCACGCGCTGCCGTCGAACATGCGGCACGAGCCGCAGGCCACGCGCGCCGACTCCACGCGCGTCTTCTTCATGTGGTGCTCGGGACGCTCACCGGGAAATGCGCCGCCCATCAGTGCTTGAAGTGCCTCCGGCCGGTCACGACCATCGCCATGCCGGCCGCGTCCGCGGCCGCCACCACGTCGGCGTCCTTGATCGAGCCGCCCGGCTGGATGACGGCGGTCACGCCTGCCTCGGCGCCGAGCTGCACGCCGTCCGGAAACGGGAAGAACGCGTCGGAGGCCATGGCGGCGCCACGCGAGCGGTCGCCCGCTCGCTGCACCGCGAGCTGGACGGCCTCCACGCGCGACATCTGTCCGGCGCCCACGCCGACCGCGGCGCCGCCCTTGAACAGGACTATGGCGTTCGACTTGACGTGCTTCACAGCGGTCCAGGCGAGCCCGAGCTGCGCCCATTCGTCCTCGGTCGGCTCGCGGCGGGTCACCGTGCGGCACGACGCGCGATCGAAACCCGCCCGGTCCCACTCCTGGACGAGGAAACCGCCGGGCACTGACCGGACGTCGTAGTCGAACAGCCCGCCTCGCGCGGGTGGCGCCGCCAGCACGATCATGTTCTTGCGCCGGGCGAGGACGTCCTTCGCCTCGTCGAGCACGGCCGGTGCCACGACGACGTGGGTCACGATCTGGACGATGTGCTCGGCGGTCGCGCGGTCGAGCGGCCGGTTGACGGCGACGACGCCGCCGAACGCCGAGACCCTGTCGCACTCGTACGCCATCCGGTAGGCGGCGGCCGCGTCGTCCGCGACCGCGAGGCCGCAAGGGTTCATGTGCTTCACGATCGCGGCCGCCGGCCGCGGGAAGTCCATCACCAGCTGGATCGCCGCCGACGCATCCTGGATGTTGTTGAACCCGGGTGGGCCGCCCTGCACCTGCTCGGCGCCGCCCAGGCCGCCCGGGTCCGGTCCGAGGCGGTAGAACGCCGCCTTCTGGTGCTCGTTCTCGCCGTACTTGAGCGGCTCGGCGAGCAGCCCGGCCAGGGAGATCTCCGCCGGGAAGCCGTTGCCGCCGGCGCGCCGGAGGTAGGCGGCGATCCACGCGTCGTAGGCCGAGGTGTGGGCGAACGCCTCCGCGGCTAGCCGGCGCCGCGCCGTCTCGTCCAGGGTGCCTTCGCTCAGCGACGCGAGCACCTCCTGGTAGCGCTGCGGTCGCACGACGACGACGACGGACTGGTGGTTCTTGGCGGCGGCGCGGATCATCGCCGGGCCGCCGATGTCGATCTGCTCGACCGCCTCGTCGAAGGTGACGTCCGGCCGCAGCACTGTGCTGACGAACGGGTACAGGTTGACGCAGACGATGTCGATCTCCCGCAGGCCGTGCTCGGCGAGCGCGGCCATGTGCTCGGGCCGGTCGCGGCGGGCCAGCACCCCCGCGTGCACGCCCGGGTGCAGCGTTTTGACGCGGCCGTCGAGCATCTCGGGGAAGCCCGTCAGGTCGCTTACCGGATGGGCGTCGACGGCGGCGTCCTGCACGGCCTTCAGGGTGCTTCCGGTCGCGAACAGCTCGTAGCCGAGACGGTGGAGACCGCGCGCGAATGCGGCGATTCCGGTCTTGTCGCTAACGGACAGGACGGCTGCCGGCAAGCTTCTCCTCCATTAGCCGGATGCCCTCGGGCAGGATCCGGTATTCGACCTCGTGCACCCTCCGGCGCAGAGTCTCCACCGTATCGCTTTCGAGGATCGGGACCGAGTCCTGGACGAGGATCGGCCCGCCGTCGACGGCGGCGGTGACGACATGCACGGTCGCGCCCGTGAACTTGAGGCCGCTTTCGAGCGCCTGCTCGATCGCGTCCATGCCGCCTGCGAACATCGGCAGCAGCGACGGGTGCACGTTGACGATGCGGCCCTCGAAGGCGCGCAGAAAGGGTGCCGTGTGGACGCGGTCATAACCGGCGTCGACGACGAGCTCCACGCCGTGCTCGAGGAAGAAGTCGCGCATGGCCGCGTCACGCTCCTCCGCCGACGCGAACGAGCGCTGCGACAGCTCGGCCAGCGCGATCCCGCGCTCGCGCGCGAACGCGGCGCCACCGCACGACGGGCGGTTTGTTGCCACCGCGACGACGTCGAGGCCGCGCGCCACCAGGTTGCGCAGGTTGGTGCCCTGGCCGGAGACGCAGACGCCGAGCCTCAGCGGATGTCCACCCTCTCGGGGCCTGTCTGCTTTACGACCTCGCCAACCACAAGGTCGCCATCCCGCACCTCTTTCGGATCGACCACGAGAATCATGCCGAGGCCCATGTTGAAGGTCGCCCACATCTCGTCGTCGGAGACCCGACCGCGGCGCCTTATCCGTTCGAAGATCGGCGGCACCTTCCACGAGTCCTTGCGCAGCACCGCGGCGAGGCCTTCGGGCAGCGCCCGCGGCAGGTTGCCGGCGATGCCGCCGCCGGTGATGTGCGCCGCCGCCTTCCACGACCGGCTCCGCATCTCGGCGAGGTAGGACGTGTGCGGCGCCAGCAGCTCGCGCGCCAGCGTGCCGTCGAAACGAAGGCCCTCGAACACCTTGCGCGCGAGCGAGTAGCCGTTGGTGTGGAGGCCGTTCGAGGGCAGGCCGACCAGCACATCGCCCGCGCGCGCGTGCTCGCGCGACGTCCCCGCGTCGACGAGCCCGACGATGAAGCCCGCCA